>URSO01000043.1 GCA_900550415.1 uncultured Collinsella sp. | reverse complement strand
CTCATTATTTCGGATATTATGATGCCCGGAATGGACGGATATGAACTGATTGATCACCTGCGGACGAGTGGATTTACGATGCCGATCCTGATTATCACCGCCAAAGAGCGCTTTGAAGACAAGCAGCGCGGCTTTCAGGCAGCGGCCGTTCATGTTGTGCCAGTTGCGGACCAGCGACAGCCCGACAAACTCCAGCGCCTGCTCCAAATTGCCGCGCCGCGCTTCCAGACAGGCCAGCCAGTAGAACCCGGCACTCTGGGTCTCGGCGCTCCAGGTGGATTTGTAGAAGGCGTCGTAGGCTTTGCGGTGCTGGCCGTCCGCCTCCAGCGCCAGCCCCAGATGGAAAAAGCACGCGCCCTGGTAGGGGTTGGGGTTCTTCCAGGTCTGTTTCTGAACGGCCTTTTCAAAACAGGCGATGCTCTGCCGGATCTGTCCCTGGCGGAAGAGCAGCAGCCCGTAGCCGTCGTTCAGCCGCAGGTCGGTGGGGTCGCGGCGCAGCCCTTCCCGGTAATAGTCGGCCGGGTCGCGGGTGGCATGGCGGTACTGTTCGAGATGGGTCGCCGCCAGATACAGTTCCTCGGTGGTGCGCAGCTCCTCCGGCGCGCCGAGCGGCTCGGCGGGGGCGGAGAGCTTGCCTGTCTCCGGGTCCAAGACGCCTGCCTGGCAGATGCTTCCGCGCGCAAGGCCCGCGCAGGCCTCGCAGGTGCAGCCTGGGGTGTGTAAGGCGCCCGGCTTCCAAGGCGCGGCGTCCAGGCGACGGCTCGACCCGTCCCATGGCACGCCGGCGATGGGAAACATATGCGTGGTGGTGCAGAGGAGTACGCGGCCGCCAGCGCGCATGAGCTCAAGGCCGAGCGTCTTTAGCAAGGTCGACTTGCCGCCGCTGCCGATAATCGCGGTAATGCCCGGCTCGATCCTGAGCGCCGAGGCAAGATTGCCGCTAACCGTTTCCATCTGTTCACCGCCGTATAATACTGTGATAATAAATAATCATCAGAGTAGCGGTCGAACCGCTTTTGCTCTGCTCAAACCGTAGCACAGGGAGGTGCCCCGGGAATGCTCGTTTATGTTCGCGGCGCCGGCGATATCGCCACGGGCGTCGCCGCCCGTTTGGTACGCGCTGGCGTGTCGGTCGTTATGGCCGATATCGCGGTTCCCACGTGCATCCGCCGCACAATCAGTTTTTGCGAGGCCATTCGCCTGGGCGAGGTCCAGGTCGAGGGCATTCGCGCTCGCTTGGCGCAGACGCCGGCAGAGGCGCTTGCAATTACCGAGGCCGGAGACGTCGCCGTTGTGGTGGACCCCCAGGCCAAGATGCTCGACGAACTGAAACCCGCTGCCGTGGTCGACGCGATACTGGCCAAGCGCAACTTGGGCACCACGCGCGATATGGCGCCTGTCGTCATCGCCGTGGGGCCGGGCTTTACCGCGCCGGTCGATTGCGACGCCGTGGTCGAGACCATGCGCGGTCATTTCCTCGGCCGCGTCATCACCCAGGGGTCGCCTCAGCCCAATACGGGCGTGCCGGGCATTATCGCCGGCTATGGCAAGGAGCGCGTTATCCACAGCCCCGCCGCCGGCGTGTTTAGGTCCGACCGCACCATCGGCGACATCGTGAGTGCCGGCGACGTGATCGGGTATGCGGGTGATACTCCCATGGTCACGCAGATTGGCGGCTGCTTGCGCGGCCTTTTGGCCGACGGCGTTCAAGTGACCGAAGGCTTTAAATGTGCCGACGTCGACCCGCGCGGCGATGCCAGCTATATCAACTATATTTCGGACAAGGCGACGTCGGTCGGTGGCGGCGTGCTCGAGGCGCTCGCCATGCTCACCGGTGTATTCCAGGGATAGGAAATTGCAATGGAAAAGCTCGATGTGGTGAATGCTGCGCTTGGCGCTCTGAAGGCTGGTAAGACGTGCGAGCTGGTGGTAGTTGCCGGCACGGCAGGGTCATCGCCGCGCGGCGTGGGCGCCTGGATGGCCGTCTTTGCCGATGGCAGCCAAGCGGGTACCATCGGCGGCGGCAAGATTGAGCTCTTTGCGCTGAACGAGGCGCGCGAGCTGCTGGCCGCAGGGCAATCGCGTCTGGTCCGCTACACCATGGGCGGCGAGAACTCCGATACCGGCATGATCTGCGGCGGAGCCATCTGCCTGTGCTATCTGCACCTGGATGTATCGCAGGCGCCGTTGTTCCAGTCGATTGCCGACGTCTTGGCGTATCGACGCATCGGCGACTTCGTCATCGACTTTGAACCGTTTATCGCGAGCGCGCTCGAGGGCGATGTGGCCGAGTACCATGGCGGGGCATCGCGCCATACCATTGCCGGCTGCCCCGAGCTTTCGCTGGTGGAGGAGGGGAGTAAGGTCACCTACACCAACGCCGCCTCCGAGATTCCCCCGGCGCACATCGAGACGCTCTGCCCCGAGGGCCTGACCTACATCTTTGGCTGTGGACACGTGGGCGCCGCGACGGCGCGCGTACTCACGGCGGCGGGCTTTGCCGTTGTGGCGTGCGATGACCGCCCCGGCACGCTGACGCCCGAATGGGTGCCCGGTGTCTACGATCGTCGCCTGGTCGATTACAAGAACCTGAGCGAGCTGTGCCCCATCGGTCCGCGCGACTTGGTGGTCGTGGCCACAGCAGGCCACAAGTCCGATATCGACGTGGTAATCCAGGCCATGCGCGCCAAGCCCGCCTACCTGGGCTGCCTGGGCTCGCGCCGCAAGACGGCCTTTGTGCGCGCCCGCCTGGAGCAGGAGGGCTTTACGCAGGACCAGATTGACGAGCTGCACCTGCCGATCGGCGTTGCCATCGAGGCCGAGGATCCCGAGGAGATTGCCATCTCCATCGCCGCCGAGATGATCCACCTGCGCCGCACCAAACTCGTCCCCCGCAAACGCTAATCGCATCCCCACCAAATAAGTTGCGGTGAAATACGGACTGTTTAAGCCAGTTAAGCCATCAAACAGTCCCTATCTCACCGCAACTGCTGTTTTCCTCCGTGCCCTAGGGATCAATTTGTGCGGGGGAGTTGTGGAGTTGTGCAGGCAGACGAGGTTTTTCTGGAAATACGCTCCCGATGCGCGTATAGTACCGATTGTTTTGTCGGCTCCTGCTGCGTCGAGTCCAAACCGCGTAAATGCCATGAGCGGCGCGGATGCAGCCAGGAGGCACGAGGACAACCCATCGTGGCCACGCCCCGTGCTTAAAACCCCAAGAAGGAGTGAACAATGGCAGAAGAGAAGTATGTGCCGCGTCTGAAGACCAAGTACAACAACGAGGTCAAGCAGCAGCTTCAGGACAAGTTCCAGTACGAGAACGTCATGATGATCCCCAAGTTTGAGAAGATCGTTGTGAACATGGGTGTCGGCGAGGCCGCTACCGATTCCAAGGCCATCGACGGTGCCGTGCGCGACCTGCGCGCCATCACCGGCCAGCAGCCGATGATCACCCGTGCCCGCAAGTCCATCGCTACCTTCCGCCTGCGCGCTGGTATGCCGATCGGCTGCAAGGTTACCCTGCGTGGCGACCGTATGTGGGAGTTCTTCGATCGTCTGACCTCCGTCGCGATCCCCCGTATCCGCGACTTCCGCGGCATCTCCGCCAAGAGCTTCGACGGCCGTGGTAACTTCTCCATGGGCGTCACCGAGCAGCTCATCTTCCCCGAGATTGACTTCGACTCCGTCGATCACCAGCGTGGTATGGACATCACTTTCGTGACCACCGCCAACACCGATGAGGAGGCCAAGGCCCTTCTGGACGCCTTCGGTTTCCCGTTCAAGAAATAGGTTCACCTGCCCTATAAGCGCCGTTCCCACAAGGGGGCGGCGCTTGGGGGCGAACAATACTCTATGTGAGGAGGATATAAGTGGCTAAGACATCGATGATCGTCAAGTGCAATCGCAAGCAGAAGTTCTCTACTCGTGAGTACACGCGCTGCCAGCGCTGCGGCCGTCCGCACTCTGTGTACCGCAAGTTCGGCCTGTGCCGTGTCTGCTTCCGCGAGCTTGCACTCAAGGGCGAGCTTCCCGGCGTTAAGAAGGCCAGCTGGTAAGTCACTACCAGCGTTTCAAGCATCAGTTTGGAACAGGGAAAACGCGCTAAAAAGGCTTTGCCGTTAAGGGCGGCGAAGAACCAAGAGCACGTGTTCATCAAGAACGAAGGAGAATCTGTATGAACCTTACAGACCCGATCGCAGATATGCTTACGCGCATCCGTAACGCTAACTCTGTGAACAAGGCCACGGTCTCCATGCCGAGCAGCAAGAAGCTCGTCGAGATCGCTCGTGTTCTGCACGAGGAGGGCTACATCGAGGGCTACGATGTCGAGGACACCGTTCCCCAGAAGACTCTGCACATCACGCTTAAGTATGGTCCCAAGAAGGCTAAGGTCATCAACGGCATCCGCCGCATTTCCAAGCCGGGCCTGCGTAAGTACACCGGCGTTGCCGACATGCCCCGCGTCCGCGGTGGCCTTGGTACCGCCATTATTTCCACCAGCCATGGCGTTATGACCGACCGCGATGCTCGCAAGCACAACGTCGGCGGCGAGATCATCGCTTACGTCTGGTAATTCGCTCGGTAGGTAGAAGGAAAGGAGATCACCGTGTCTCGTATCGGTAATAAGCCTGTCCAGATTCCCGCCGGAGTCGAAGTGGCAGTCAACGGCAACAACGTTGTCGTCAAGGGCCCCAAGGGCCAGCTCGAGCTCGATGTCTTTGAGAAGCTCGCTATCAACATCGAGGACAACGTCCTCACCGTTTCCCGTCCCGACGACGAGCGTGAGACCCGTGCCCGCCACGGCCTCACCCGTGCCCTCATCCACAACATGGTTGTTGGCGTTTCCGAGGGCTTCGAGAAGAAGCTCGAGCTCGCCGGCGTCGGTTACCGCGTGCAGCAGAAGGGCAAGAACCTCGAGTTCTCCCTGGGCTTCTCGCACCCCGTGATCGTCGAGGCTCCCGAGGGCATCACCTTCGAGGTTCCCGACAACACCCACGTGAACGTCAAGGGTATCAACAAGCAGCAGGTCGGTCAGATCGCCGCTGAGATCCGCGGCCATCGTCCTCCCGAGCCTTACAAGGGCAAGGGTATCCACTACGTTGGCGAGCACATCCGCCGCAAGCTGGGTAAGGCCGCCAAGTAGTCGTAACCGACTCACTCGCATAAGACCAGCACCCCGTCAGGTGCTGGCAAGATCAACCTTTTTAGGAGTTTACGTATGAACAAGCATAAGGCGAAGCTGGAAGGCCTCAAGCGTCGTCAGCGTCGTGTTCGCGGCAAGGTCTCGGGTACCTCCGAGCGTCCGCGTCTTCGCGTGACCCGTACTAACGCCAACATCTATGCCCAGATCATCGACGACAGCAAGGGCTCCAGCCTGACGCTCGTCTCTGCCTCGACCCTCGAGGCCGAGTTCAAGGGCACCCACACCTCGAACAAGGAGGCTGCGGAGAAGGTCGGTCAGCTCGTTGGCAAGCGCGCCATCGAGGCCGGCATCACCAAGGTCGCCTTCGATCGCGGTGGCCGTATCTACCATGGCCGCGTCAAGGCCCTCGCCGACGGTGCTCGTGCCGCCGGTCTCGAGTTCTAGGAGGTATGTAGCACATGGCTCGTAATCAGAAGCAGCAGCGCGAGGCCTCCGAGTTCGAGGAGCGCGTCGTTTACATCAACCGCGTGTCGAAGACCGTCAAGGGTGGTCGTCGCATGAGCCTCGTCGCTCTCGTCGTCGTTGGCGACGGCAAGGGCAACGTCGGCGTTGGCATGGGCAAGTCCGCTGAGGTGCCCCTGGCCATCTCCAAGGCGTCTCTCGATGCCAAGAAGAACATGTTCCACGTGCCGGTGACCGAGCAGGGCACCATCCCGCACGAGGTTCTCGGCCACTTTGGTGCCGGCCGCATCATCATCAAGCCCGCTGTCGAGGGTACCGGCGTTATCGCCGGCGGCGCTGTGCGTCCCCTCTTTGAGCTTGCTGGCATCAAGAACGTCCTGTCCAAGTCCCTCGGTACCGACAACGGCCTCAACATCATCAAGGCTGCCGTCGAGGGCCTCAAGGAGCTCTCCAGCCCTGAGGACGTCGCGGCTCGCCGTGGCCTGACGGTCTCCGAGATGTTCGTCGGTAAGGAGAACTAAGCATGGCTGACACCATCAAGATCAAGCAGGTCCGCAGCACCAACGGTTGCAAGCAGGACCAGGTCCGTACTGTCCGTGCCCTCGGTCTCCACAGGATCCGCGAGGTTCGCGAGATTGCTGACAACGAGTCCGTCCGCGGCATGATCTTCAAGGTCAAGCACCTTGTCGAGATTGTAGAGGAGTAGCAAATGCAGCTTCACGATCTTACTTCCGCGCCCGGTTCCACCAAGAACCGCAAGCGCGTCGGCCGTGGCAATTCTTCGGGTCACGGCACCACTTCTGGCCGCGGCCAGAAGGGCCAGGGTTCCCGCTCTGGCGGCACCAAGGGTGCCGGCTTCGAGGGTGGCCAGACTCCGCTGGCTATGCGCCTGCCCAAGCTTCCGGGCTTCCGTAACCCCCGTCGTATCGAGTACACCGCTGTTAACGTTGAGCGTCTCGAGCGTAAGTTCGAGGATGGCGCTGTGATCGACGGTGCCGCTCTTAAGGCCGCTCGCATCACCAAGAGCGAGTTCGAGCCCGTCAAGGTGCTCGGCAATGGTGAGCTCACCAAGAAGTTCACGGTCAAGGTCGACAAGGTCAGCGCTTCTGCGCAGGCCAAGATCGAGGCCGCCGGCGGAAAGGTCGAGCTGCCGTGCTAAATGGTCTTAAGAATGCTTTCCGCATCAAAGAATTGCGCGAAAAGATTCTTTTTACCATAGCTATGCTCGTCGTGTACCGCATTGGTGCGCACGTTCCTGTGCCCGGCATTCCCTTCCAGGGGATGCTGGGACTTTTCTCGACCGATAACAATTCGGTCGCCGCAGGTGCTATGGCCCTCCTGAATCTTTTCTCTGGCGGCGCGTTGAGCTATGTGTCGGTGTTTTCGCTGGGCATCATGCCTTACATCACCAGCTCGATCATCCTCCAGATGCTCCAGGCCGTCGTGCCTTCCCTGCATGAGCTTGCCCGCGAGGGCGAGGTCGGTCAGACCAAGATTACGCAGTATTCGCGTTACCTCACCCTGGCTCTGGCAATCCTCAACTCCGTGGGTTACCTCTTCCTCTTTAAGAGCTTCGGCATCAGCTTCAATGGCGCCGGCGCTCCCGAGATCATCTTCGACCTCATGATTGTCGGCACGCTCACCGCGGGCGCCATGCTGATCATGTGGATTGGTGAGCTCATCACCCAGCGCGGTATCGGCAATGGCATGTCGCTGATCATCTTTGCGAACATCATGGCCGGTCTGCCGCAGGCTATCTTCTCCAGCACCGAGGGCAATGCCGGTGGCATCATCACCATGGTGATCATCTGCGCCATCATCCTGCTGGTTATTCCGCTGATTGTTTTCCTTGAGCGCGGCCAACGCCGCATCCCGGTCTCCTACGCCAAACGCGTCGTTGGCCGTCGCATGATGGGTGGCCAGACCACCTACCTGCCCATCAAGGTCAACACCGCGGGTGTCGTGCCGATCATCTTCGCTTCGGCGCTGCTGTACTTCCCGGCTCAGATTGCCGTGTTCTTCCCCGGCATCGGCTGGATTCAGGCAGTTGCCTCTGCGCTTTCGACCGGTTGGCTCAACTGGGTGCTTAATGTTGTCCTCATCGTGTTCTTCGCGTACTTCTACACCTCCATGGTGTTCAACCCCGATGACACCGCCGACAACCTTAAGAAGCAGGGCGGCTTTATTCCGGGCGTTCGTCCGGGTAGGGCTACCGCGGCCTACATCAAGAACGCGCTCAACAAGATTACGCTTCCCAGCGCTGTCTTTTTGGCGCTCATCGCCATCGTGCCTTCGATCATCTTCTCCTTCACGGGTAACCAGCTGATCCAGGCATTTGGTGGCACGTCCATCCTCATCATGGTCGGCGTCGTGCTCGACACGGTCGATAAGCTCGAAGGCCAGATCAAGATGTATGATTACGATGGATTCTTTAAATAGGCTAGAGGAGGATTGCTCATGAACCTCGTATTGCTCGGAGCTCCGGGTGCCGGTAAGGGCACCGTCGCACAGGAGCTCGTCGCCGAGTTTGGCGTCGCTCACATTTCCACGGGCGACCTGCTGCGTGCTGCCGTCAAGGGTGGCACCGAGCTTGGTATTCAGGCTAAGAAGTACATGGACGCTGGCGAGCTCGTTCCCGACCAGCTCGTGATCGACCTTGTCAAGGAGCGCCTTGCTGCCGATGACGCCCAGCAGGGCTTCATCCTCGACGGCTTCCCGCGCAACACCGCCCAGGCTGTGACGCTCGATTCCGAGCTCTCCGCCATGGGTCGCGAGATCGACTGCGCCCTTCTGGTCGACGTGGCCCCCGAGGTTATCATCGATCGTCTGTCTTCGCGTCGCACCTGCCGCGCCTGCGGTTACACCGGCACCGCTGCCGATGCCACCTGCCCCAAGTGCGGTGGCGAGATGTATCAGCGCGACGACGACAAGCCCGAGACCATCAAGAACCGTCTCGACGTCTACGAGAAGTCCACGAGCCCGCTCGTCGACTACTATCGTGGCCAGGGTCTGCTCAAGTCGGTCAACGGTGACCAGGCTCGCGAGACCGTGTACGGGGATGTCAAAGAGGCTCTCGGTCTATGATCAAGATTAAGTCTGCAACGCAAATCGAGCAGATGAAGAAGGCAGGAGCGCTATCTAAGATGGCGCTCCGCCACGTTGGAGCCATGGTGCGCCCCGGCGTTTCGACTTTTGAGCTCGATCAGCTCGCGGAGCAGATTATCCGCATGCATGGCGGCACCCCGGCCTTTAAGGGTTACGGCGGGTTCCCGGGGACCATTTGCGCATCGATCAACGATGCCGTGGTCCACGGTATTCCCAACCCTGACATGATCCTGCGCGATGGCGATATCATCTCCATCGATACGGGAGCCGTTGTCGACGGTTGGGTCGGCGATAACGCATGGACGTTTTTCGTCGGCACCCCCACGCCCGAAGCCAAGGCTTTGTGCGAGGTCACGCGCGATTGCCTTAAGGCTGCCATCGAGCAGGCTGTTCCCGGTAACCATATCGGGGACGTCGGTTATGCCGTTCAGTCCCTTGCCGAGTCTCACGGTTACGGCGTGCTTCGTGACTATGTGGGTCATGGCATTGGCCGCGTGATGCACGAGGACCCCAACGTTCCTAACTATGGAAAGAAGGGGAGGGGCGTTCGCCTCCAGGCCGGCATGGTCATTGCCATCGAGCCGATGGTTACGATGGGTTCCAACCATGTGAGCACGGGCTCCGACGGTTGGATTGTTACGACCAACGACCACCTGCCCGCCGCGCACTACGAGAACACCGTCGCCATTACCAATGACGGTCCGGTGATTCTCACCACGGATGCCCAAGGTGCTTGGTGTTCCTTGCAAGGCGGTGAAATGTAAAAGTCGCCGCCCCCTGATGCCCAACCTCGCCTTTCAATTTCGAAGGCATGACCCCAAGGTCTATGCCTTCTCATTTCAAGGCGATCTTGGGTATCAGGGAACGGTTTTGTTTTACATTTCAAATGTAACAAGTTCTACTTAGTTGTGGAGCCATTACGAAGTTATTACGATGCGTGCATACGTGTTGTAGAATACTCAATCGCTGTCGTTTTCTAGAGAAAGATGATTGCTTGTGAAGAAGGAAGACGCAATTGAGCTCGAGGGTACGGTAAAGGAACCGTTGCCCAATGCCATGTTTAAGGTTGAGCTCGAGAACGGTCATTCGGTTCTGTGCAACATTTCTGGCAAGATCCGAATGAATTACATCCGTATTCTCCCCGGTGACAGGGTTGTCGTGGAGCTTTCCCCGTACGACCTGACCCGCGGCCGCATCACCTATCGCTACAAATAGCGGCACGCATACACGCACTCCATTTCCGACTGCAGGCTTAGCTCAACCTACGGTCGGATTGTGTGTGAAGACCAGCCATAGTTTTAAACGCCTGCGGCTGGGCGAGTAGATAGTAGGGAAGTAGTTTGAGCGCTACCGAAAGGAAGAACGATGAAGGTACGTCCTTCGGTCAAGAAGATGTGCGATAAGTGCAAAATCATTAGGCGCCATGGCAAGGTCCTCGTCATTTGCGAGAACCCCCGTCATAAGCAGCGTCAGGGTTAAGAGAGGAGACTACGTTGGCCCGTATTAATGGTGTCGACCTCCCGCGTGAGAAGCGCGTTGAGATCGGTCTGACCTACATTTACGGCATCGGCCGCACCACTGCGACGAAGATCTGCGTCGAGTGCAACGTTAACGTGGATACGCGCGTTAAGGACCTCACCGAGGATGAGGTTAACGCCATCCGCGATTATATCGATAAGAACCAGATCATGGTTGAGGGCGACCTCCGCCGTGAGCGCAACCAGAACGTCAAGCGCCTTATGGACATCGGCTGCAACCGCGGCCTTCGTCACCGCAAGGGCCTCCCGGTCCGCGGCCAGCGCACCCACACTAACGCTCGTACCCGCAAGGGCCCGAAGCGTCAGATCGGTGCTAAGAAGAAGAAATAAGGAGCGCTAGATAGATGGCTACTGCTAAGAAGAACGTTCGCGCTGCCCGTCTGAAGCGCGCGGACCGTAAGAACATTTCCGTGGGCCAGGCTCACATTCGTTCTACGTTCAACAACACGATTGTTTCGATCACCGATCCCCAGGGCAACGTCATTTCCTGGAAGTCGGCTGGCCAGGTGGGCTTCAAGGGCTCCCGTAAGTCCACGCCGTTCGCTGCCCAGATGGCTGCCGAGGCTGCTGCCAAGCAGGCCATGGAGCACGGTATGAAGAAGGTTTCCGTCTTCGTCAAGGGCCCCGGCTCCGGTCGTGAGACCGCCATCCGCTCCCTCCAGGCTGCTGGCCTCGAGGTCTCGAGCATCCAGGACAAGACCCCCATTCCGCACAACGGCTGCCGCCCCAAGAAGCGTCGCCGCGTGTAACTGAAAGGATCGTATCAATATGGCAATCGACAGGACTCCTGTTCTTAAGCGCTGCCGTCAGCTCGGGATCGATCCCGCTGAGCTCGGTTACAGCAGCAAGAAGGAATCTATCCGTCAGCCCAAGCGCCGTCGCAAGGAATCTGAGTACGGCATGCAGCTGCGCGAGAAGCAGAAGGTCAAGTTCATCTATGGCGTTCTGGAGAAGCAGTTCCACGGCTACTTCAACAAGGCCCGCAAGATGAACGGCGTCACCGGTGAGAACCTCATGATCATCCTTGAGTCTCGCCTCGACAACGTCGTCTTCCGTCTTGGCTTCGCCCGCACCCGTAAAGAGGCTCGTCAGTCCGTCCGTCACGGTCACTTCACCGTGAACGGCAAGCGCGTGGACATCCCGTCCTACCGCGTCAAGGCCGGCGACGTCGTCGCTGTCGGCGAGAAGTTCCGTGACCTCCTCCCCATCAAGGAGGCCCTGATTTCCTCCGAGCGCTTTGAGGTCCCTGGCTGGCTCGAGGTCGATATCGAGAAGCTGTCTGGTAACGTGCTCGCTCTGCCGACGCGTGAGCAGATCAGCGGTGATATCAACGAGCAGCTCATCGTCGAGCTCTACTCTAAGTAGTCCATCCGGGCTGCTGAGGCTGGAGGTAATACATGTCAGAATTCATTAGGCCTCAGGTTCAGGTCGAAGAGATCAACGAGACGTCTGCTCGTGTCTCCGTCGAGCCGCTCGAGCGTGGTTACGGCGATACGCTGGGTAACTCCCTTCGTCGCGTTCTTCTGTCCTCGCTCGAGGGTGCCGCCGTCGAGGCTATTCAGATCGATGGTGCACAGCACGAGTTCATGACCATCCCTAACATGGTCGAGGATGTCACCGACATCGTCCTGAATGTCAAGGGTCTTGTCTTCAGGGCTCTCGGCACGACCGACGAGGCGACCGCCACCATTTCTGTTGACGGCCCCTGCGAGGTCACCGGTGCGGACTTCTTTATTCCGTCCGAGTTTGAGCTGGTCAACCCCGAGCAGCACATCGCTACCCTCACCGAGGGTGGCCATCTCACCATGAGCATGCGCATCGGCTATGGCCGCGGCTATGTTTCTGGCGAGGCCAACAAGCGCGACAACGATCCCATCGGTGTGATCCACGTCGACTCGCTGTACTCGCCGGTTTCCCGTTGCGCCAAGCTCGTTGAGGCTTGCCGTGTCGGTCAGCACACCGACTACGACCGCCTTGTCCTCGAGATCGAGACCAACGGCTCCATCGCCCCGCGCGACGCCGTGGTCCAGGCTGCCAATATCATCAACCAGCATATGGCCGCCTTTATGAACCTTGCCGAGACCCCCGAGGTCGAGGAGGAGGCTTCGATCTTCGCTCCCGAGGTCACCAACGACAACGCCGAGCTGGACAAGCAGATCGAGGATCTGGACCTTTCCGTCCGTTCCTACAACTGCCTTAAGCGCGCCAGCATTCACTCGGTCCGTCAGCTCGTTGAGTTCTCGGAGAACGATCTGCTCAACATCCGTAACTTCGGTGTTAAGTCGATCGAGGAAGTGAAGGACAAGCTTGAGTCCATGGGCCTGAGCCTGAAGGCTTAATGCTTCGCATATTTGAGGAGAAACTAGACCATGCGTCACAACGTTAAGAAGGGCCTGAAGCTCGGCACCGATGCGAGCCACACCAAGGCCATGAAGAAGAGCCTTGCTAAGGCCCTCTTCGAGAACGACCGCATCAAGACCACCGAGACCCGCGCTAAGGCGCTGCGTTCGGTCGTCGATCCGATCATCACCTGGGCCAAGAAGGGCGACCTGCACTCTCGTCGTCTGGCTATCGCCAAGCTCGGCGATAAGCAGCTCGTTGCCGAGATCTTCGACAAGGCTGCTCAGGGCATGTGGCAGGACCGCAACGGCGGTTACACCCGCATCATGAAGCTCGGTAATCGTAAGGGCGATAACGCTCCCATCGTTATCATGGAGCTCGTCACCGAGCCTTGCACGCCTAAGGCCAAGAAGGCTGCTCCGGCCCCCAAGAAGGCCGCTGCTCCCAAGAAGGTCGAGGCTGTCGAGGAGACTGCTGCCGAGGAGGCTCCTGCTGAGGAGACCGCTGAGTAGACAATCCGTCTGCATAGGCTATATTCGAGGGGTACGTTCGCGTACCCCTCTTTTTTTGTCGCGATACCGTTGATTGTTTGTTGGGAGCGCCCATGACCGCGCCGTCTGATTTCAATTCGATTTCCGAGCTTGACGCCACGCTCGTATTTCGCGTGGCCTATGATGGCTCGTCGTATAGCGGATTTGCCGAGCAGCCGGGACAGACGACGGTTGCGGGTGAGCTACGTCGAGCCATCGAGACGCTGCTTCGCCGCCCGATCGATCTGACGTGCGCGGGGCGTACCGATGCCGGCGTGCATGCCGTGGCTCAGTACATCAGCGTGGCCGTAACGGACGCTGAGCTCGCTTGTACGCGCCGTAGGTGGCTGCGGGCCATGGATGCCCTGCTACCCAAAGATATCGCCATAAACGAGGTCTACAAGGCCCGTAAAGGCTTTTCTGCGCGTTTTGACGCGCGTTCCCGTACGTATACGTACCGTATTGCCGATCGAGATGCGCGCCCCGTGCTGTCCCGCGGTGCCGTGTGGTGGCATCGCTATCCCTTGGATGTTGAGGCTATGTCTGCTGCCTGCCCCGCGCTGCTGGGCGAGCAGGACTTTAAAAGCTTTTGTAAGGTTGCCTCGGCCGTTGGCAAGCCCACGCATCGCTGCGTGATGCGTGCCGAATTTGGCCATGAGGTTGCGTTTGGCGAGGACATCCTGACGTTCACCATCGAGGGCAATGCGTTTCTGCATTCGATGGTCCGTACGATCGTGGGCACGCTTGTTGAGATTGGCATGCATCGCCGTGAACCCGAGTGGATGCGCGAGGTCATCGATGCTTGCGACCGTACCGCTGCGGGCCCTACGGCTCCTGCCTGCGGCCTTACGTTTATGGGCGTGGATTACGATCCCGCCGAGCTTGTCGTGCTCGACTAGGGGAGGGTTCGACGCGTCGTGCGTCGACACCTGTCGTCTGTGGTCTGCGCGTGTGCAACATCTGTTCTTGGCGTGCAATACAACTGGTGTCTCATTGCTTTTATTGCCGGGGTGTACCATGAAGCTCGGTTTGATTTATTGCTGTCGAGAGGACGGATAATTTGGTTCGACGTGGCTCGCATCCGCGACTTTCGGTGATCCTTGTGGTAGAAGGTTCGCCCAGCTATGCGATGCGTGCGCTCGAGAGTATCCAGAACCAAGACCTCTACGATTTGCAGATTGTCGTTGTCTGTCGCGATACTGCGCCCGGTGTGCGCCATTCGCTTCAAGTTGCTGCCGACAGGGACATCCATATTGATTTGATTGACGTCGAGGACGCGAAGCACAGCGCTTGTCTTCGTGCCGGTTTTGCTGCCTCGCGCGGCTCTCAAATCATCGCTATGAACGCCGATGAGTGGTTTGCTCCGCAGGCCCTTTCCAAGATGGTCGATATCGCGTGCGATACTGCGGCAGACATTGTGCTCCCCTCGGTGTCGCTCGATCGATACGATGCGCATCGCGAGCGTCATTCGCGCGTCTTGGATGCTGCCTCTATTGCCATAGAAGACGAGTCTTCTATGGTGACTGGGCTGCCCCAGTTGATTTTGGGCGGCCTAGTCGCTCAGACCTCCGGCGTGATGTATAGCCGTCCGCTGTTTGAGGCATGCCTGTCGCGCGGCAAGGCGTACCGTACGGTTGAGTTTATGGCTTATGCGCTCTCGCAGGCACGATTCGTGTCCGGCTGCGGCGACGCTTGTTTCCACGCGGCGGCACCTAAGCTTACAGATGCCTTTGATCCCACCATGTATGCCAGGATATCCGATGACACTCGAGCGCTCGACGAGCTTGCGGACTCACTCTCGGAAGCAGATAGCGGTGGTCGGCTCAAGCTGGCAAGCCAAAAGTTCTACTTTGCCGGACTGGTCGCCTGCATCGAGAATTTGTGTCTGAGCCCGCATGGGGTGTCGTCAATCGAGCGTTCCGCCCGCATGCGTGATATGCTCGAGGCGCCTCGAACCCGTCAAATGGTCGCCGCACTCAAGGATAACCATCGGGGGCTCGGTCTGTTGTTTGGGCCGATCGCTAGCGCCAAGCCCGCGCGTTGCGTGATGTGTGCGCATCTGGCAGCTTTTCTTAACCGGACGGGCGCAAAAACCGCCTAAACGGCTCATTACGAAACAAACTTGCATAGAATTGTTTCGAAATGCGTTCTTATACACAAAAGCCTTCAAATAGCGTTAAACTATTCAATCACTGATTGATTGTCTCCGCCATCTTTTGGAGAGAGGGTTTGTATGGCTAAAAAACGCAATGGGCGCCAGGATGCCATTAGAGATATTGTGCGCAATAAGGATGTCCGCACGCAGCGCGTGCTGGTCGATGAGCTCCGTGCTATGGGCTTTGATTGCACGCAGGCGACTGTCTCTCGCGATATTGCCGATATGGGGCTGCGTAAGCTCCCTGAGGGCATCTATGTTCTGGCAGAGGACCTGCACCTGCAGCGTATGGTTTCCGAGCTCGTAACGGGCGTTCTGCGTACTGATAATCTGGTTATGATCAAGGCTCAGCCTGGCACGGCTTCCGGCATCGCCGCCGCCGTTGATGCGGCAGAGTTACCCGATGTGCTTGGCTCGCTTGCCGGCAACGATACGATTTTGGTTATTGCCCAGACGGCCGAGGACGGCGAGCGTCTCGAGGCGCTGATCAATAAGTTGAGCAATTCTCGCAAGTAGGTGTGCGGGTCGTGCGTTCGGCATTGTGTGCGCTGACATAGTGGCTTGTAAGGGGCATCGACGTTGGTCGGTACCCCTTTTTGTTTGCCGGTATAAAGACCGCCCACCAGGTCGCTTCAAACTAAAAGGCCCCGAGCAGTTCAATAAGCTGCTCGGGGCCTTGTTGGCTTTAGTCGCGTACTTCTTAGCCGACCGTATCGTCAGGCGTGGGCGAGGGGTCGGGAGTGGGCGTAGGCGTAGGCGTGCCGCCATCGCCGCCGGTCGAACCACCAGTGGAGCCGCCCGTCGAGCCACCGGTCGTACCGGTGCCGCCGGTGGTGTCACCGCCCGTGGTCTCGGTGGTCGTGGTCGTCGTGGTCGTCGTTGTGGTGGTTTCCTCTTCGTCCTCGTTCTCGTCCTTGTCGTCGTTCTCCGTCTTCTTGGTGTTGTTGGTGCCGTAGAACTTCCAGACGCTGTTGTTCTTGTAGGTGGGCGCCGTTCCGGTCGCAAACTCCTCGCGCTCGGTACCGGTCAGAACGGTGTTCATAAACCGCTTAAAGACAGGCAGGTTGGTGCTGTCGCCCAGCAGGTCCGTGCCGTACTTTTGGATGGGGATCTCGCCCGCGGAATAGCCGGTCCACAGGGCGCACGCCAGCTGCGGGGTATAGCCGCAGAACCACAGGTTGGTGGTGTTGTCGGTGGTGCCCGTCTTGCCGGCATAGGGCTGGTTGACACTCAGGGCGCCGGCAGCACCCGTACCGCTGCCCTTCATGACGCCGGACAGAACATCGGTGACCGCGGCGGCCTCGCCCTCGGTAAGCACCTGTGAGGGATTGTCGGTGTGCTGGTACAGCACCGAACCGGTACGAGAGTCAATCTCGGTGATGGCGATCGGCTGGCGATAGTAGCCGCCGTTGGCAAACATCGCGTAGGCGGCGGCCATCTCGAGCGGGGAGATCGAGCCGGTGCCGAGGGTCATGACGGGAACGTCCTCGATGTTGTCCTTGGCGGGGTCGATGCCGAGCTTTTTGACGAGCGAGATGATCTTGCTGTTGCCGACGGCTTCCGCCACCTGGATGTAGCCGGTGTTGGAGGAGTATGCCGTCGCCTGCTTAAGCGTGATGTTGCCGTAGCTCTGGTTGGCGTAATTTTGGACCTCGGTCGTGGTGCCCTTGGCCTTGAGCGGCGAGTTGCAGTTGAGGGTGACGTTGGGGTTCATGCCGTTTTGGATGGCAGTTGCCAGCGTAAAGGCCTTAAAGGTGGAGCCGACGGGACGCTTGGCCGTGGCATGGTTTACGTGGTTCTCGTCGGCGTTGTAGTCGTAGCCGCCCACCATGCACTTGATGTAGCCGGTCTTGGGGTCGACGACGACCATGCCCATGTCCAAGCCGTCAAGCGAGAGCGTGTCGAGCTGCTCGCGGACGGCATTCTCTGCCACCTGCTGCATCGTGGGGTCGATGGTGGTCTTGACGGTCAGGCCGCCCTTAAAGAGCACGTCGGTCGAGAACTCCTGCTCCAGCAGCTGCTTGACGTAGGAGACAAAGTAGGGCTGCGAGTATACGTCGACGCCGCTGCCCGAGATTTCGGTCACATTGAGGGTGATGGGTTCGGCCTGTGCGGCATCGTGCTCCTCCTGGGTGATGTGGCCCAGGCGCAACATGTTGTCGAGGACCTTGTTGCGACGGGACAGCGCCAGGTCGGGGTTGACCGTGGGGTCGTACTGCGAGGGCGAGTTGGGAAGGCCGATCAACAGCGCGGCCTCGCTCAGGGTGAGGTCGGCGGCGCTCTTGGATAGGTAGGTCTCGGCGGCGGCCTCGATACCGTAGGCGCCGTGGCCGTAATAGATGGTGTTGAGGTACATCGTGAGGATCTCGTCTTTGGAGTACATATCCTCCATCTTGACGGCGATGTAGGCCTCGCGCACCTTACGCTCGATGGTCGAGTCGAACTGCTCCTCCTGCAGGATGGTGTTGCGCACCAGCTGCTGGGTGATAGTCGAGGCGCCTTCGTGCCCGCCGCCGAGGGTTGCCACCGCAGCACGCGCGATACCCCACAGGTCGATACCGCCGTGCTCGTAGAAGCGCTCGTCCTCGACGTCAACGGTGCCCTGCAGCACGTAGGGGGAGACCTCGTCCTTGGTGATAGACTTGCGGTTTTGCGTGTAGAAGCTCGCGATCTTGTTGCCGTTGCAGTCGACGATCTCGGTGGGCTCGCTCACCAGATACGCGTTGGCGTCGGTGTAGTCGGGCAGATCGGACAGCCAGCGGTTGACGTTGCCGACCATGCCGATGCCAAATGCCACGCCCGCAATCAGCAGAAAGCCCAAAAACGAGAGCAGGATTATGGGCAGAGCATGCGTCTTTGAACGGCTGCGTCCCTGTCGTTGGCGAGGACCCATATATTGACCTCCAGGTATGTCGTGCCGGACGGTGGATGTGCCGTCGGGGCAGGATGGACATAAGTTATTACACGATAAACCAAACGGGGCGCGCGAGGCCTCGTGTATGCTGGAAGACGGCATTTTTCAGAGTGAATGCATACCTTGGTAAGGAGTTTGTCGATGGCGATTCGGACGATGGGGCCGAGCGGACAATACGAGACTGGATTGGATGCTGCCGGTGCGGCGCTGCCCGAGCTGCTGGCGCCGGCGGGCGGACTCGACCAGATGCTTGCGGCCATCGCCGCGGGTGCCGATGCCATCTATGCGGGGTTGGGCGGCTTTAACGCCCGTGTGAGCGCCCATGGCTTTACGGATAACGAGTTTGCGCGCGGCTGCGCCGTGGCGCATGCCCATGGCGTGCGTGTGTACGTAACGCTCAACGTGTTCGTGTTTGACGATGAGTTGTCCGACGCGGTGGCGTTGGGAGCTCATGCACTGGAGCTGGGCGCCGATGCTCTGATTGTCGCCGATGCCGGGTTGGCCTGCGCGCTGCGCGCGGCGATTCCCGGGGTCGAGATTCACCTGTCCACGCAGGCGGGCGCTCATAGCGAGGGTGCCGTGCGGCTTGCCGCCGATGAGCTGGGGGTCGAGCGCGTGACGACGGCACGCGAGCTGACGGTCGACGAGATTGCGGCGCTATGTGCCACGGGCGTGCCCATCGAGGTATTCTGCCACGGTGCGATTTGCATCGGCTATTCGGGGGCGTGCGAGTTCTCGGCCCTGCGGCGTGGGCGCTCGGCGATGCGCGGCGACTGCACGCAGCCGTGCCGTCTGGCGTACGACCTAGTGGACGAGGCGGGGCAGAGTGTTGTTGCCGTCGAGGGAGACCGCCTGCTTTGTCCGCGTGACTATCTGGGTATCGCGCACCTGCCCGAGCTTGTTGCCGCCGGCGTGGCATCGCTCAAGATCGAGGGACGCATGAAGAATCCCGATTACGTATTCAACGTGGTGCGGGTTTGGCGCCGGGCGCTCGATATGCTGCGCGACGGCGCGTGGGACCCCGGTGCCGTGGAAGAGCTTGAGCGCGAGCTGGGAAGGTCGTTTAACCGTGGGTTTACCGATGCGTACCTGCGAGGGCGTTCGGGTGCCGAGCTGATGAGCTTTGAGCGTGCAATTAACCAGGGCGTGCGCGTGGGGCGCTTGGTCGCTGTGGGCCACGAAGAGGTGACGGTTGAGCTTGATGCCGCCGTGGCGGCGGGCGATACGCTCGAAATCCGATTTTACCCGGGTGCCGACGCGCGTCCCGATGTGCCCAAGCGCTGGCCACAGGTGCCTTGCCCCGTGGATGCCGCTGCGGGAGAGCGCATCGTTGTGCATTGCAAACGTAAGGTGGACGCGGGCTGCGAGGTCTATCTGATTCGCAGCGCCGGCGTGTTGGATCAGACGGCGGCGGTGTTGGAGCGCATGCGGGCCGAGGCGGATGCGATTGCGCCCGTTGCGCGTGCCGTTGAGGTGCTGCCCTTTGAGGACGCTGCGGTGGATGGCGGTGCGTCGACGGAGTTGGCGGGGTCGGCGGGGCCGGCAAAGCGCGAGGATTTTGCTCGTATGGTCTTTGCTTGGGAGCTGATGGATGTGGGTCCGCGCGATGAGCGAGATCTGTCCGATACAACGGTGGTGCTCGACGAAGTGTGCCGCACGGGTGACGCTGACCGGACCCGCTCGCTGATGCAGCGTGCCGGGCGCGTCGTCTGCCGCAACCTGGGACAGGTGGCGATGGCGCGTGAGCTGGGCGTGGCGTTTGACGTGGCGGCGCCGGTGTTCTGCGCGAATCGGGTCACGCTTACCTGGCTGCGCGGACTCGGGGCGGGGCGGGTGTACTTGTCGGCCGAGTTGTTCGGCAATGATGCCGAGCGTGTTGCCGAGCTTGCCGCTTGTCCCGGTGTCTTGGGGCCTGTCGATGCCGACCGTCCCGAGCTCATGGTGTGCGAGCACTGCTTGCTGACTGCCGAGGGCGCCTGCGCCACGGATGCAACGGGGCAGATCCGTTGCCGTGACTGCTCGCGCCGTCAGCAAACACGATATTTGGTCGAGCGCGACGGCATGCGCCTGCCGGTCGCCGTTGATGCGTGCGGCAGGACGAGGATTTTCCTGTCGTAGGTGTTCGGCCGCGCCGTTTTGGTTATCATAAGAGAGTTTATGAACTTCCAGCACCGCCGTATCCGGTGAGGGTGCTATGGCAAAAGGAGGATACCCAATGCTGTCTGTTGACGAGCAAATGCGTATCATCACCTCGGGCGCCGCGAAGATCGTCCCCGAGGCCGACCTTCGCAAGAAGCTTGAGAAGGGCGAGCCCCTCAACATCAAGCTCGGC
>URSO01000042.1 GCA_900550415.1 uncultured Collinsella sp. | reverse complement strand
TGGGTCACGGCGTGCTTGCCGTCCGACCCGTCTTCGAATACGAACATCTTCTGCCGGTCGCGGGGGCTGCGGCCGATGTTGCCCGTGATCGTCCCCTCGTCCTGGTCGAAATTGCCCCACACGAGTGCCACATAACGGCGCTGGATTGTATGGTCGAAGAACTGCTTGGCCAGCCGTGCGTGCGCCTGTTCGTTCTTGGCCACCACGAGCAGCCCCGACGTGTTCTTGTCGATGCGGTGCACCAGCCCGGCGCGCATGTCGCCCTCCTGGAACAGGGGCAGGTTGCGCAGGTGGTACGTGAGCGCGTTTACGAGTGTACCGCTGTAATTTCCGTGCCCGGGATGCACCACCAGCCCGGCGGGCTTGTTGACGATCAGCAGGTCGTCGTCCTCGTAGGGAATTTCGAGCGGGATATCTTCGGGGATGATCTCCACTTCGCGCCGCGGGTAGGGCATCACGATCTGGATACGGTCGAGCGGCTTGACCTTGTAGCTCGATTTCGCGGGCTTGCCGTTCACGAGGATGTTGCCGCAGTCGGCAGCCGCCTGGATACGGTTGCGCGAGCATTTCTCCATGCGTACGGTCAGGAACTTGTCCAGCCGCAGCGGGGTTTGCCCCTTGTCGGCTACGACCGCAAAGTGCTCATACAGCCCGGCTCCCTCGCCGTCCTCTTCCGTGGCTTCCGATCCCTGGTCGAGTTCGGGATCCTCCTCTATGTAGCGTTCGTCGGCCATCAGTCGAAAAATCCTTCGTCGTTTCCGGCTGCTGCAGGCTCGTCTGCCGGCTGTTCCTCTGCGGTGCCTGCCGCCGCCCGTTCGAACTCCGCCTGAGCCAGCGAATCCGCATGTTCGCGTTCGGATTGCAGACGCTCCTCGGCCGCCTCCTTCGCCTGTTTTTCGGCTATGGCGCGATGTTGGGCGAGTTTCTTCTCGTCGAGCGTCAGCCTGAGGTCGACGCGCGAGCCCAGACCGGCGCTCCGCTCGGCCGTGGGATGCTGGATATAGACACGGGCATCCTTCTGGTTCAGGAGGTTGATCCCTTCGTCGAAATCCACCTTGCCGACGTTGAGCCCCAGTTCCCACAGGCGGCCCTTGGCCTCCTTGAGCGGGAACCCGACCAGGCGCGGTACGACCGTCGTGCCGTAGCCGCCTTCGACGCCCACATAGAGCGTCACGCCCGAGCCCAGCTCGGCCTCGATCTTCATGAGCTCGTCGAGCAGCACCAGCGGCGCCAACTCGGTCTTGATCTCGATGACGGCGTTGGCAAACGCGTCCTGGCGCGTCTCGTAGGCCGGCTCGCTCTCGTAGATCTTGGAGGAGTTGGACACGCAGGTAAGTGGAATCTCGGCGATCATGTCGCGTGCGGCGCGGATGTTGTCGCAACGATGCCCCAAGTTGGATCCCACGGCCACAAACGCGCGGCGCGGCTGCGGCTTGGCAACCGCCCAGTAGCCGTTCAGGAACTGCGCAAAGCCCGCGGCGTCGTGCACGCGCACGATGTTGGCACCGGCCCGGATGGCGCCCAGGCACACGCCAAACGTAGCGGCATCGCGCTCGGCGGCCTCGGTCACGCCCGAGACGGCGCCCACAAAGCGCTTGCGCGATACGGCGCACATGAGCGGATAGCCCAGTGACGCCATCTTGGCAGTCTCGCGCTGGATGACGATGTCCTCGTTGGCCGTCTTGCCAAAGCCCGGGCCAGGATCGATGCAGATGCGGTCGCGCGACACGCCGGCATGGATGAGCGCGCGGGCCTGGTCGGACAGAAAGCCCATGACGCGGCGCATGATGGACGCCGAATCGGGCAGGGTGAAGCGGCGGAGCTGCGAGGTGGGCACGTAGGCCTCCTCGCGGCGGGCGCTGCGGCGCATCATGGCGGCCAGGCGGTCATTGGACTCCGATGCGGCCTCGGTGGCCTCGGGCGCGGGCGCGACGGTCTCGGCGGCAGCAGCCTGCTCGGCGGCCGGCGTCTCCTGCTCGCTTGCAGGCTCGGTCGCGGGCTCAGGTTCGCCAAACGGCAACGAGGGCTGCACCACGCCACCCGGAAGCTTTGCCTCGGGCTTAGGGTCGCCCAGCAGCTTGCCACGGCGGCGACGAGCG
This sequence comes from uncultured Collinsella sp., assembly GCA_900550415.1. Taxonomy (GTDB): domain Bacteria; phylum Actinomycetota; class Coriobacteriia; order Coriobacteriales; family Coriobacteriaceae; genus Collinsella. Next base: position 18,438 of record URSO01000042.1, on the reverse strand, counting down.
GGCTTCTCGGCCTCGCGCGCGGCCTCGGCAGCCGCCTCGCGCGCCTTCTCGGCAACAAACGCCGCTGCCGAGGTATCGAGCCGCACCGTTGCGTGCGTGCGGGTAGGCGCGGCGACCTCGCCGGCATGCATCACGATGACACCGCAGGTGCTCGTCTTAACAAACTCGACCATCTTGGGGTCAGTGAAGCCGGTCACGTCGTTGACGATCGAGGCGCCGCAGCGCACGGCCGCCTTGGCAACCGCCACGTGACGCGTGTCAATCGAGACGATGGCGCCCTCCTTGGCCAGCGCGCGCACCACGGGCAGCACGCGGCGAGCCTCCTCGTCGGGGTTGACCGGGGTAAAACCAGGGCGCGTGGACTCGCCGCCTACGTCGATGATGTCGGCGCCGGCGTCGAGCATCGCCAGACCGTACTCGATGGCGGCATCCGGGTCGAAGTGCTCCCCGCCATCGCTAAACGAATCGGGCGTCACGTTGAGGACGCCCATGATGCGCGGACGGTCAAAGCTGAGCTCATACTTTCCGCACCGCCATGTCTTGCTGTCGTTCGCCATGAACATCCTCCTAAAATGCCCACGCCGCCGAGCTTGGGGAGCTGGCGGCGGGGTCGCTTTGCACTCAGTCTTTCTATTGTATCCGCGCACACGGGCTAGAACGCAAACGCGGCCGCGATGTCGCAAGAAATCAGCAGGTCGGCATTTGCATCCTGATCGGTAGGCGCCAAATTGCAAATGGCCAGCGTATCGCCAGTAAAGTAACGCGTAAGGCCTGCCGCCGGATACACCACGAGCGAGGTCCCGCCCACAATGAGGGCATCGGCCGCGGCGATGGCGGCAACGGCACCGGTCAACACACGCTCGTCGAGCGGCTCTTCGTAGAGCACCACATCGGGCTTGATGCGACCACCGCACGCGGGGCACACGGGCACGCCCGCGGCGTCCTCGTGCTCGCGCGAGCAAATCCACTCGGCGCTATAGACCGCGCCGCACGACTGGCAAATGTTGCGATGGACCGATCCGTGCAACTCAAACACGCGCTGCGAGCCCGCCATCTGATGCAAGCCGTCGATGTTTTGCGTCACCACGGCATCGAGCTTGCCAGCTCGCTCCAGCTCGGCCAGCTTGGTGTGGCAGCGGTTGGGCTTAGCGTTAAGCGCGATCATCTTGGTTCGGTAAAAGTCGAAGAACTCCGCCGGATGTGTCTCGTAAAAGCTGTGCGACAGCATGGTCTCGGGCGGATAGGCAAACTGCTGGTGATACAGGCCGTCCACGCTGCGAAAATCGGGAATGCCGCTCGCCGTGGAAACACCAGCGCCGCCAAAGAAGACCACGCGCTTGTGGGTGTCAAACAGATCCGCCAGCGCGGCGGACGCCTGCCTGGGGTCCGATATTGCCTGCGTCATATGAGCCCTCCGTCCTTGTTGATCGGGCGGCGTCGGGCGATGTCCCAGCATGCGACCTTTAAGTCAGCATGCGCGGAGCCCACCCCGCCCCTGTTGCGCTAATCTTAAGCCTGCCAACCCCGTCGAAAGGACACCATGCCTCAGACTTACACTTTCGCCTCGTGGAACGTCAACGGCCTGCGCGCCGTGCTCAAAAAGGACCCGAGCTTTATCCAGATCGCGCAAGAACTCGACGTCGATATCCTGGCGCTGCAAGAGACCAAGTTGCAAGAAGGCCAGGTCGATATTGACCTGCCCGGCTATCACCAAACCTGGAGCTACGCCGAGCGTAAAGGCTATTCGGGCACTGCGGTCTTTAGCCGCCAGGAACCGCTGCGCGTGCTGCACGCCGACGCACTGCTACCCTACGCCGGCGAGAACGAGGCGGCCGTACTCGTCGCCCAAGCCGCAACCGAGGGCCGCGTCTGCGCGCTGGAGTTCGACAAGTTCTGGTTTGTGGATGTCTACACTCCCAACGCGCAAAACGAACTCGCCCGCATCGACGTGCGCATGGCCTGGGACGATGCTTACCGCGGCTTTTTGAACGCGCTCGAGCGCGAGACCGGCAAACCCGTCGTGACCTGCGGCGACTTTAACGTGGCGCACGAGGAGATCGACCTTAAGAACCCCAAGTCCAACCGCGGCAACGCCGGCTTTTCGGACGAGGAGCGCGGCAAGTTTACCGAGCTGCTCAACGCCGGCTTTACCGATACCTGGCGCGCGGCAAACCCCGACGTCGAGGGCGTCTACAGCTGGTGGAGCTATCGCTTTAATGCCCGCAAGAACAACGCCGGCTGGCGCATCGACTACTTCCTGGTAAGCGACGCAATCGCCGACAACGTACGCGACACCGGCATCCGCGGCGACATCTTCGGCAGCGACCACTGCCCCGTCACCCTCACGCTAGAGCTCTAGCCCCAGCTGATCCCCTGGGGACGGAGGAAAACGAATCATTTTGGGCCTCGTGGTGGTATCCACGTGACCCATCCGCCACGAAACACGCCCATCTACTACGTTTAAGCCACTACCCTCAACCACAGTGAACAACGCAGAAAGAAAACCGCAGGTAGAAAGCCTACGGTTTTTCATAAAACACGGTTGAGGTTGGGGGTGTCGGGCCAAACGTAGTAGATAGACCGATTTCGTGGCGGGCGGGTTCAGCTGATTCCCTGGGAACGTCTGGAGGCGAAAGAAAACGGATCAATTTGGCTCTCCGAGGGCCACGATGCCCGTCGTATCAGCCGGCTATTTCAAAACTATGCCGGTTTACGGGGCTGAATCGCGAACCCCCAACCATACGCAATTCCGAAATAATAAAACCGCAGGTAAACGGCTTGCTCTATTTCAAAAATAGCCGGCATGGTCTGCTTGTGCCAATCTGGCCCCGTAAACCGGCATAGTTTTAAAATGGCACTTCGGCAGTATTGATTCCCGCCCCGGCGCAACCAGCCCTACAGTCCGTACTTCACGACGACTCGGTTGATGCGGCGACACCAAGGCTTGTACAGGGCGACCAAAAACACGCAGGTCGCAAGGCCGTGCGTAATATCGAACGGCGCTGCCGTGGCAAGACGCGCCATGGCGCCCGCCCACGTGAGCGGTTGAACAAAACCGATGATGTCATACGCGTTGATCACGACGCCATACAGCAGGCCCGACGCAAAGCCATACGCCAACAGCGCCGGCATTCGCACGGTTCCATCGGCGCGGTCAAACGCACCCGCATACGCCAGCGCACCGCCAACGTATCCCACGAGCCCCCAGGCATACATCTGCCACGGCGTCCACATGCCCTGTCCAAAAAAGAAATTGCTGGTCAGCGCCGCCAGCGCGCCAACCATAAAACCATTGCGGCGACCAAGCGTCGCCCCCGCGATAATGGCGATGGCGCTCACCGGTTTAAAGTCGGGAATGGGGCCAAACAAGATGCGCCCCGCCGCGGCCAACGCCGCCAGCACCAGCGTGGGCATAATCTGGCGCAATCCCGGGCGCGACGCCTCATAGCCCGCAAAGAACAGCGCAAGCACCAGCGCGACCACAACAAGCATGGCCAACGCTGCCTGCTCAACGCCCGCCAGCAACGCCGCAGCCATCACGGCTGGCACCGCCAGCAGCAGCGGGATCTCCAGTTTTGCAAGCAAGCGCGAGAAACGACAGTCCGTCATCCCATCACGCCCTATAGAACACGTTGTCGGCAAAGAAGTCGGCCGGGGGCTCCACGCAGGCAATCTCGCCGTCAAACATCATGGCGACGTCGTCGGCTACCTGCTCGGCAAAGTCCAAATCGTGCGTAGCCATGATGACGGTGCCGCCAGCCTTCGCATGGTCACGCAGGGCGCGGGCGATGATGCAGCGACTTGCCAGGTCAAGGCCCTTGGTGGGCTCATCAAGCAACAGCAGCTCGGGGCCGATCAGCAGCAGCTTTGCCAACGCAAGCAGCTGGCGCTGTCCGCCCGAAAGATCGTAGGGGTGGCGCGTCTCCAGGCCGTCCAATCCCAGTTGCGCCGCACGCTCCCGCGCCAAGTTCTCGTCATATCCGCAGGTCGAGGCCCATTCCATCAGCTCGTCGCGCACCGTCTCGGCAACCAGCAGGGCCTTGGGGTTCTGCGGCAGCAGCGCAGCCGAGGCCGCCCCGCGCACCATACGACCACGCTGCAGCTTGGCGGTCTTGGCCAGCACCGAAAGCATCGTCGACTTGCCGCAGCCGTTTCCGCCCACGACTGCATGCACCGCGCCAGCCGAAAACGACGCATCGAGCCCGCGCAGCACCCAACCGCCCGCGCGATCGTAGCGAAACCAGCCTTCCGACAGGGTGGTAGCCGACCCAGCGTGAATTTTTTGGAGTATTCTGCTTCCATCCGTGCGCGGGAAGGCTTCCGAGCCGTTCTCGAGCGACGTTTGCGCCACAAATTCGGACGATTTGTCCAATTCCGAACTTTTTTTCGCGCTCGATACGTCCCCGGGCGGCTCCAGAGAGTCCAAATTGTCCTCGCGCCTGCTGAATACTCCGTTTTTTGCACATCGGATGGCATCCCACCCCAACATGTCATCGGAAAACAGCGATTCTCGGCGTCCCAAAGAAGCCATATCCGCCACCTCGCGCACGCGACCGTCCTCAATCCGGTACGCACACGTCGCGTATTCGAGCATTGGGCGCGGCTGATGCGTCGCCACAACAACCGTGCAGCCCAGTTCGCGATTCACGCGAAACAGCGCATGCAGAAAGCTTTTCTCGGCAACGGGATCCAGCTGGGACGTGGGCTCGTCGAGCAGCAGCACGCGTGGGCGCAGCGCCAGCACGGCCGCCAACGATAGCAGCTGTTTGCGTCCGCCCGAAAGCGTATCGGTATCGCGGTGGAGCCAATCCTCCAACCCAAAGAAATAGCTGGTCTCGGCTACACGACGGCGCATCTCGTCGCGCGGCATGCCCAAGTTTTCCAGGCCAAACGCCATCTCGTGCCACACGGTCTCGCACACAATCTGGTTCTCGGGATCCTGAAACACGTAGCCCACGCGCTCCGCGGACGCCCGAACATCCATGTCGGCAACGCTCTCGCCCAGCACACGCAGCTCGCCAGAGCGCGCGCCCGTCGGCGCAATCTCGGGTTTGAGCAGCGAGAGCAGCGTTGACTTACCCGACCCGGTACCACCCACCAGCAGTGCAAACGCGCCTTGGGGAACAGACCAGTCGAGTCCATCGAGTACCGGCGCTCCAGCCCCGGGGTAGGTAAAGCTCAGACCCCGCACCTCAATCGCAGGCGCATCGGGGCCGCACGCCCCGCCCGTTACCGAGCAGTTATCCAACCGAGCCATCAGCCAAACCTCTTCTCGTCAATCGCGTGCAGCACACAGGGCAACACCATCCAAGCCGCGTACACAATATAGCCAGGCCACGGCGCCGGCACCGAAAGCTGCGGGTAAAACGAATACTGCGTCGTCGCGGTCCACGCCACCGCCACCGCGGCAGCACCAAGCAGCGCGAGCCCGACCAGCGCGGCAACGTCGCTGCACCCCAGTCGATACCGCGCATACGTCGTACGACGCGTCGCGGCACCCCACCCGCGCGAGCGCATCGCGTCTGCGCGCTCCAGCGAATCTTCCATACCCCAGCCCATCAACACGCTCGATGCCCGCAGGCGCGAACGCACGGGGTCGGCCGGCGCGTGCCCCGGAACATCAATCGCATCCTGTACCGCCAGCACCGTACGCCCGCGGCGCAGAAACTGCGGGATAAGCCGCATGCACATCGAAATCATGAGCGCGATCACCGGCGCGGCGTTGCCCAAAAGCGCGAGCACCTTGTCGTAGCCAAGCATCGACGCCGCGGCTTCAAACCACAGCACGCTCGCCACAAACAGTCCACCCATGCACAGGCCGTATACCATGCTCTCCAAATACACCGCGCGCATGCTAATACGGAACAGTTCCGTCGAGCCCGAGGCGCTAAACAGCGGATTGAGCACCGCGATGATCAAAATCACCGGCAACTGCCAGCGAAGCGCGTTCAGTGTGCGAGCGGCCCCGCGGGTCGCAAAGCCATATGCCAGCCCGCCCGCGAGCGACAGCGCGATCAGCACCGGCTGCATCGAGAACATGGTGAGCCCCAGCGTCAGCACTATATAGAGTGCCGGCACAGCCGGATGCGACATCGAGAATGCCGCGACGGGCTCGCCGCCAAACTCCTCTCGTATGTTGTCCACGGGCACCCCCGTCCCCTCGCTCAAACAACAGCTCCGCAGCACCGCCAACGCCGCACGCACGCAGTGCAAACGCCACGCCGGCGGCGCAAGCCTCAACCGCCGCAAACCAATCGTTACGCGCTCGTCATATGCCTGCGGTATCATATTGCGCCGTGTATCGTTTCCAAACACACGTCTCTATAACGTAACAGGAGATCACATGGACGCAACCGCAATTATCCTCGCTGCCGGCGAGGGCACCCGCATGAAGTCGAACCACTGCAAGGTTTCGCACAAGATCCTGGGTAAGCCCATGGTCCAGTGGATCGTCGACGCTACCATCAAGGCCGGCTGCAGCCGCGTCGTGGTTGTCATCGGCAGCCACGCCGACGAGATGCGCGCCCTCATCGACGGCGCCTACGCCAACAGCGCCACCAAGGTCGAGTGCGTCGAGCAGACCGAGCGTCTGGGCACCGGTCACGCCGTGAAGGTCGCGCTCGAGGCCTGTGGCATCACGCAAGGCCCCGTCGTGGTGCTCAACGGCGACCTGCCGCTCATCACCGCCGACACCGTCGCCAAGTTCGCGCAAACCGTCGCCACCGGCGAGCTCGCCTGCACCGTCATGACCATGACCCCGCCCGATCCTTTCGGCTACGGCCGCATCAAGCTGGGCGCCGACGGTCAGATCGAGCGCATCATCGAGCAGAAGGACTGCACGCCCGAGCAGGCCGCCACGCTGCTGGAGTGCAACGCCGGCTGCTACGCCTTTGACGGCGCGCAGCTCGCCGCCCACATTAACGAGATCGGCAACGACAACGCGCAATCCGAGTACTACCTGCCCGACATGCTCGAGATCCTCAAAGGTCACGGCCAGGCAGTCTCCATCTTCCACTGCGACGACTACCGCGACGGCCTGGGCGTCAACAGCCGCATCCAGCTCGCACAGCTCACCGCCATCGCGCGCGACCGCATCAACGAGCACTGGATGGCCGAGGGCGTTACCTTCATCGACCCCACGCAGGCCTGGATCGGCCCCGATGCCGTCATCGGCCGCGACACCGTCGTGTGGCCGCAGACGCACCTGATCGGCCACGTCACCGTGGGCGAGGAGTGCCAGCTCGGCCCCAACAGCCGTCTCACCGACACCACCGTCGGCAGCGGCTGCACCATCGATGAGACCATCGCCATCGAGGCCGTCATCGAGAACGGCGTCGATTGCGGCCCGCGCGCCTACCTGCGCCCGGGCACCCACATGCTCGACGGCTCCAAGGCCGGCACGCACGTGGAGATCAAGAAGTCCACGATCGGCGAGGGCTCAAAGGTACCGCACCTGTCCTACATCGGCGACACCACCATGGGCTCCGGCGTCAACGTGGGCGCGGGCTCCATCACCTGCAACTACGATGGCGTGCACAAGCACAAGACCGTCATCGGCAAGGACGCCTTCATTGGCTCCGACACCATGATGGTCGCGCCCGCCCAGATCGGCGACGGCGCGCTCGTGGCCGCTGGCTCCGTCATCACCGAGCCGGTCCCGGCAGACGCGCTCGGTCTGGGCCGCGCCCGTCAGGTAAATATTGAGGGCTGGGCCGCCGATTATCGCCGTCGTCTGCACGAGGACGACGAGGTATAACGTTTTACCAAGCACAAAAGGAGCTGCTCCATGGGGGCGGCTCCTTTTTCTATCGTGACCTGCGCAACCGGATGAGTGGTCGGTTCGTGTCCGTTGGCGGTAAAGACGTTATCAGGACCTGATAAACCCCGCCGCGCGGTTACAATGCAACAAGGCATCTATATGGCATTCGATGTATAAAGGAGAAGGGTAATGCCGATTAATGATCCCGAGAAGTCGGAGAATATGCGCAAGTCCATCCGCGTGTATTCCGGTTCCTCCAACCGTCCCCTCGCTCAGAAGATTGCTGAGTACCTTGGGGTCGAGCTTTCGGGCCTTACGCTAAAGCAGTTCGCCAATGGTGAGATTTACGCCCGCTACGACGAGACCGTCCGCGGCGCCGACGTCTTCCTGATTCAGTCCGTGGCCGGCGGCAACGTCAACGACATGCTCATGGAGCTGCTCATCGCCACCGACGCTGCCAAGCGCGCATCCGCCCGCTCCATCACCGCCGTTATCACCCACTACGGCTATGCCCGCCAGGACCGCAAGGCCGGCCCGCGCGAGCCCATCACCGCCCGCCTCGTCGCCAACCTGCTCGAGCGTGCCGGCGTCAACCGCATCATCACCCTCGACCTGCACCAGGGCCAGATCCAGGGCTTCTTCGATATCCCGGTTAACCACCTGTCCGCACTGCCGCTATTTGGCCAGTACTACAACGACATGCACTTCGACACCGACAACCTGGTTGTCGTCTCCCCCGACGTGGGTCGCGCCAAGGCCGCCAAGAAGCTGTCCGACATGCTCGGCTGCGACCTGGCCATCGCCCACAAGGGCCGTCCGCGCCACAACGCCGCCGAGGTCATGGGCATCATCGGTGACATCAAGGGCAAGACCTGCATCATCAACGACGACATGATCGACACTGCTGGCACCCTGTGCGCCAACGTCAAGGAGCTCAAGGCTATGGGCGCCGGCGACATCTACGTCTGCGCCACCCACGGCATCTTCTCCGGTCCGGCCATCGAGCGCCTGAACGATGCCCCCATCGTCGAGTGCGTCGTCACCGACGCCATCCCCGTCGAGGTCGGCGGCAAGATCAAGACTATCTCGGTCGCCGAGGAGTTCGCTCAGGCCATCTCCGCCGTTTACCACGAGGAGCCCGTCTCCACGCTCGTCGGCGGCGACTTCGCGCTGTAATCGCATCGTCCTTGCAACCCGGCGCATCGCCGTCGGAACAGAAGAAACCCCCGCGCTCCCCCTTGCTTCACAAAGGTCGCGCGGGGGTTTCTTCTGTTCCGACGGCTCGCTCTGCCGCGGCCGCGCTTTTGTCTGGTGGGATTTCGCTGAAACGAAGTCTCGCCTTCGGCGGGCGTGGTAGCCTTTGTCGTTGAACGAACTACTTATGTAACGAAAGGAAGCCTATGGCAGCTGCACAGCCGCTTAAGATTCGCATGGTTGCCGGACTTGGCAACCCGGGCGAGGAATATGCCGAGACCCGCCACAACGCCGGCTTTAAGGCGATCGACGAGCTGGCCCGTCAGGCCGGCGTCACGTACTGGAAAAACCAGGCCGGCGCCGAGGTCGCGCTCATCAACATCAACGATCCCGAGGAAGAGGGCGGTAAGCGCCAGATTGTACTGGTCAAGCCGCAGTCGTACATGAACACCTCGGGCGGACCCATCTCCAAGCTTTGCCGCGAGTACAAAATCAAGGCCGAGGAGCTGCTCGTCATCCACGATGAGCTCGACATTCCCGCCGGCGACGTGCGCGTCAAGGTGGGCGGAGGCCATGCCGGTCACAACGGCCTGCGCTCCATCATCGACAAGATGGGCAGCCGCGACTTTAGCCGTATTCGCACCGGCATCGGCAACCCTCCCGGCAAGATGGCTGTCGCCGACTACGTGCTCAAGCAGTTGCGCGCCCGCGAGGCCGAGGACTTCCAGGACACCTGTGCCCGCGCCGCAGATGCCGCCGGTCTGGCCATCGTCCACGGCGTAATCTACGCCCGCGACCACGTCAACGGCGCCGCTTCCTCCAACGGCAAACACTAAAACCTACCATTTAGGGATGTTTATTTTGGCAGGTTTTATCTACAGAAACGCCCCGGTGGCCGCATCGCAATAAACCCCGCGCTGCCATACACGCATAACACCCCAAAGGGGGCCGGCCTCATCACAACCCGAGGCCGGCCCCCTTTGCCGTTTTGCCTGATAAAACCGACCAAAATAAACCTATCCCTATTTGGTAGGTCGAAGTGGATAAACCCTTTTCCCAACCGCCGAAGACACACGTAAACAGCATGTCCATGAGGGTATAATTTGCACCGTATGTCTGCACAACGCCTGTGCGCGTACGGTTTTATTCGGGCTACCGTCCATTTCCGTGGAGGCACGGTTCGGCGGCCCTAACAAGAGAGGGGTTCTATGTATAAGATCCTGGAGAAGACGCAGTTCTCGGAGAAGGTGTTCAAGTTCCGCATCGAGGCGCCCGCAATCGCCAAGCATGCGCACGCTGGACAGTTCCTCATGGTCCGCGCCAACGAGACGGGCGAGCGCGTCCCGTTTACCCTGGCCGGCTGGAACGCTGACGAGGGCTGGGTCGAGTTCATCTTCATGGTGATCGGCAAGACCACCGAGATGCTGTCCACCTACGAGGCCGGCGAGTCACTGCGCGACGTCGTGGGCCCGCTGGGCGTTCCCACCGAGATGGCCGAGGGCCCCTGCGCCGTCATTGGCGGCGGCGTCGGCCTGGCAATTGCCTTCCCGGTCGCCAAGCACCTGGTCGAGACCGGCCACGAGGTCCACGCCATCATGGGCGCCCGCACCAAGGACCTCCTGCTCATGGAGGACCAGTTCCGCGAGCTCCTCGACGAGGACCACATCCACATCACCACCGATGACGGCTCCTACGGCGAGCAGGGCGTTGTCACCGCTCCGCTGGAGCGCCTGCTGCAGGACAAGGCCGTGAGCCAGGTCTTCTGCGTCGGCCCCGTTCCGATGATGAAGTTCTCGACCCTCACCGCCCAGAAGTACGACACCCCCATCACCGCGTCGCTCAACCCCATCATGGTTGACGGCACCGGTATGTGCGGCTGCTGCCGCGTCGAGGTGGGCGGCGTGACCAAGTTTGCTTGCGTCGACGGCCCCGACTTCGATGCCACCCTGGTCGACTGGGATGACCTTCGTGCCCGCCAGGCCGCTTACCGTTCCGAAGAGGGCGAGTCCCTCAAGGCCTATGAGGAAAAGAGCTGCGCATGCCACTAGTTAACGGTCGTTTCGTTGCCGATATGAAGTCGCCCCGCACCCCCGATAACGAGGAGCCGGCTGCCGAGCGCGCCTGCGACTTCCGCCCCGTCGACAAGGGCTTCACCGAGGAGATGGCGCTGGCCGAGGCCGAGCGCTGCCTCAACTGCAAGAAGCCGTTCTGCGTTGAGGGCTGCCCCGTCAACATCAACATCCCCCGCTTTATCGAGCAGATCCGCGCGAAGGACTTCGGCGGCGCTCTCGATACCATCCGCGAGGACTCCATGCTTCCCGCCATCTGCGGCCGCGTCTGCCCGCAGGAGAACCAGTGCGAGGGCAAGTGCATCCGTGGCAAGAAGTCCGAGCCCGTGGCCATCGGCCAGCTCGAGCGCTTCCTGGGCGACCGCCCCGAGCTCGCCTCCACGCCCAAGATGGCTCCCAAGAACGGCAAGAAGGTCGCCGTCGTCGGTTCCGGCCCGTCCGGCATCACCTGCGCCGGCGAGCTCGCCCGCAACGGCTTTGACGTCACCGTCTTCGAGGCCTTCTTCACCGGCGGCGGCGTGCTGGTCTACGGCATCCCCGAGTTCCGTCTGCCCAAGGCGGTCGTCAAGCGCGAGATCGACGGCCTGGAGGACATGGGCGTCAAGTTTGAGTACAACTCCGTCGTGGGCAACATGGCCACGGCCGAGGAGCTGTTCGAGCAGGGCTTCGACGCCATCTACGTGGCGACCGGCGCAGGCCTGCCCAAGTTCCTCAACGTCCCCGGCGAGAACCTGCCCAACGTCTTCTTCGCTAACGAGTACCTCACCCGCGTGAACCTGATGAAGGCCAACAAGTTCCCCGAGTACGACACCCCCACCAAGCACGGCAAGAACGTCGTCGTCTTTGGCGGCGGCAACGTGGCTATGGACGCTGTCCGTACCGCCAAGCGTCTGGGCGCCGAGCACGCCATCATCGCCTACCGTCGTACCGAGGACGAGATGCCCTGCCGTCGCGCCGAGCTGCACCATGCTAAGGCCGAGGGCGTCGAGGTTCTGCCGCTCGTCTCCCCACTCGAGTTTGTCGCTGGCGAGGACGGCTCCGTGTGCGCCGTCAAGGTCCAGAAGATGGAGCTCGGCGAGCCTGACGAGTCCGGCCGTCGTCGCCCGGTGCCCATCGAGGGCGCAATCGAGGAGATCCCCTGCGATGTCGCGATCTCGGCTATCGGCACTAGCGCCAACCCCTTCGCTGCCAAGATCGGCGGCAAGATGGAGCTCAACAAGTGGGGCTACATCGTTGCCGACGAGGAGACCGGCCAGACCACCGATCCCCGCATCTGGGCCGGCGGCGACATCGTCACCGGTGCCGCTACGGTCATTCTGGCGATGGGCGCCGGCAAGAAGGCCGCCGCTTCCATCACCAAGAGCCTGCTGGGCGAGTAATCACCTACAGCACTAGCCGCCAAACGGCAAAGTCCCCGTCGAGCACACGCCCGGCGGGGACTTTTTTCTATGCCGGCCGCCCGACCACCACAAAGGGGACAGGCACCTTAGTGGTGGTTTTGGACTTGCCTGATCGTTTTGTCTCAATCTGTAACAGTTGGAGTCCGTTGAGCCCTGCAGTTGTTACAGATCGAGATATTGTGCCGGCCGCCCACTCCGCATCTCAATCTGTAACAGTTAGAGACCAAATATGCCGCCTGGTGTTACAGATCAAGACGTTGGGCTGACGGCCGAACGGTTCATCTAAATCTGTAACAGTTAGAGCCATTTTCGCTGGCTTGGTGTTACAGATCGAGACTATGCAAAAGCCGAGGATAGGCACTGCCGCCAAGGCCTTCCCCTCGGCCTAAAACAAAAACCACCACAAAGGTGCCTGTCTCCTTTGTGGTGGTTTTGGTCGGTTAGTCTTCGAGCTGCGCTACTTTGTAGCGGTAGGCAGCGGCTATGACGTCTTTGCAGCCTTCGCGGCCCAGCTTGGCGCGGTTGACGACGATGTCTTTACCGCTCGTCATCTTCCACTTTCCGGCGCTGTAGCGCTTGTAGAACGCCTCGCGTGCCTTCTGTTGCTGCTTGACCAGCTTGGCGCCCTTCTTTTTATTAAGGCCACGCTTCTTGCGTACGATCTCGACGCGGTCCTCAAAGGGTGCGGTCACCAACACGGCAATGTGGTTGGGGTTGTTACGCAGCAGGTAATCGGACAGACGGCCTTCGATAATGCAGCTCTCAGTCTCGCCCAAGTCCAAAATCACCTGGCTCATCTTTTGGAACAACTTGTCCGAGTACGAGCGCGCGTCGTAGCGGTCGGGCAGAAACGCCATGTTCTCCACAGCCAGACGCTCGTCATAGGCGGCCATCTTATCGAGTGACTCGCCCGCACGCAGCGACGCGCGCACCAGCAGCTCGTTGTCGTACAGAGGAATCCCCAACTCGTTGGCGAGGATGCGTCCGATCTCGTGGCCCTCGGCACCAAAGTCGCGCGCGATGGTAATGACCACAGGATTCTTCTTATTCTCCAGATCGCTCATCGCGATTCCTTTCTAACAAATGAGAAAAGGGCTGTTTATCTCTTATTCCCACGATACCGTACCTGGGTTTTCCTGGTGCCCAAGATTGGCCTGAAAGAGGAGCGACGCGTACTTTGGTACGCGAGCGACGGTTTGAAGGCCAAGGTTGGGTGCCAGGGAAAGCCAGGCTATGCGGCTACGATGCGGCGTTGGTAAGCTCGAACCAGCAGCGAGATACCAAAGTTGAGCACGAAGTACATCGCAAACACCAGGCCGTAGAGCATAAGCACCTGCGACAGGTCGATCGCATGGGCCATCACGACGTTTGCCGTGTACATGAGCTCGGCCACGTTAATGCCCGAAAGATACGAGCTGTCCTTAATGACGGTCGTGCACTGGCTAAACAGCGCCGGAATGATCGTCTTAAACGTCTGCGGCAGAATGATGTAGCGCATGGTAGCAAAGAAGCCAAAGCCCTGGCTCTGCGCTGCCTCAAACTGGCCGCGCGGAATCGAGTTGAGGCCGCCGCGCACAATCTCGGCCATAACAGCGCTGGTAAACAGCGTAAAGGCGATGGTCGAAATCACAATGTCCAAACCCTGCACCGTAAAGTAGATAAATAGGATCCACAGCAGGTTCGGCGTGCAACGGAACAGCTCGATATAGGCGCTCACCAAAATACGGAATGGGCGGGGCGCATAGCTCTTAACGAGTGCCAGCACCGTGCCAAAGATGAGCGAGAAAAAGATCGACAGCGCCGAGATCTCGATCGTTTTAACAAAGCCGCCCCAAATGTAGAGCAGGTTGGTCGCGTTAAAGATTTCCATGCGCTAGGCCTCCTCTACGTTGTCGAGCCCCAGCTCGGCCAGGCTCACGCCGCGCGGACGCTCCTTGGAGCGGCGCTCGAGCCACTGCACCAGCATGGCGAGCGGAAAGCAGATGATGAAGTACATAAGGCAACAGACGATGTATCCCTGCAGGTAACCGTACAGACTCACAAAGTTGTCGGAACGGTACATAAGGTCGCCGCCGGCCACAAGCGCCAGCACCGACGTATTCTTGACCAGGTTGAGCGCCTGGTTACACAGCGGCGGCAGAATGATCTTGAATGTCTGGGGCAGCACGATATACCAGTACGCCTGCGCACGGGTGAAGCCCTGGCTCTGGGCCGCCTCCATCTGACCGCGCGGAACCGCCTCGATACCGGTGCGGATGACCTCCGAAATGTAGGCCGCGTGATACAGGCCCACACCCAAGAAGCCCAGCACGAACGGCGCGATGCGCACTGGCTGGTCGGCACCGGTTATGGCCTGCAAAAACTGCGGACCGGCCATGTACATAAAGAGCACCTGTACAGGCAACGGGGTGTTCTGGTAAAACTCCACGTACACGCGGCTTATGGCGCGCAGCACGCGCGAGCGAGTGGTAGAGAATACGCCCAGCAGCGTGCCCAGCACCAGCGACAGCAACAGACCGGCAACGACCACCTGCAGCGTCACGCCAAAGCCCTCCCAGAAGGGCCCCACGTTTTGAAATGTCGTCGACCAACGGTCGGCGTCAAATAATCCTTCGAGCATTTGATTCCTTCCTTGGACGATGCGCCTATACAAGACCCCAGGTCTTGACCTCTTGGTCGAGCCAGCCGTCGGCCAGGCGATCGCAAATCACCTGATCGACCACGGCCGAAAGGTCGCAGCCCTTCTTGGTCGCCACGCCGTAGCCCTGCTCGCCAAACTTGACCTCGGGCTGCAACAGCTCAACGGTCTCGTTCATGTAACCGGCCAGCGTGGAGCGGTCCATGGCAAAGACGTCGATATTGCCGGCGTCGAGCGAGCTCTTGATGATGGGGTAGCCGCTAAAGGCCCTAAACTCGGGCTTGCAGCTAAAGCCGTTGTCCTTGATCATCTGCTCGATCAGGCCCTGCGTGGTGGCACCCTGGCTCACGCCGATGACCTTGCCGTCCAGGTCCTCAATCGAGGTAAAGCCCGAACGCTTCTTGACCATGAGTCCAACGTAGTCGGTGCGGTACGGCGTCGAGAAATCCCAGCTCTTCTTGCGCTCGTCGGTGATGGTGTAGGTCGCCGCGACCACGTCGAGTTGGCCGTTATCGATCAGCGGGCCGCGCGTCTTGGGCGTTACGTCGGTAAACTCGACAAGCTCCTGGGCGCGGGCCTCTTTGTAGCTCACGCCAAAGACGGCAGCGGCGATCTGGTAGCACAAATCGACTTCCATGCCCTCAAAGCGACCCTTGGCGGTGTCGTAATAGCCGTAGCCGGGAACGTCTTTCTTAACGCCGGCATTCAGATGGCCGCGCGACTTGATGGCCGCAAGCTTGGATCCCTTGTCGGAACCCTCGCCGCTGATGGAGTTGCCGCAACCGGTGAGCGCGGTCCCCGTCAGCGCAAGCACGCCGGCGCCAGCCAGCTGCAAAAAGTGACGGCGCGATACAGCCGCCCTCGTCATATCCGTCATGTCCATCACCGCGCCTAGTGCAGAATCTTGGACAGGAACTCGCGGCAGCGCGGGTTCTCGGGGTTATCGAAGAAGTGCTCGGGCGTGCCCTCCTCCAGAATGCGGCCGTCCTCCATAAAGATGACGCGGTCGGCCACCTGGCGCGCAAAGCCCATCTCATGCGTCACGCAGATCATGGTGATGTCCTCCTGCGCAAGCTCAATCATAACGTCCAGAACCTCCTGGACCATCTCGGGGTCGAGCGCCGAGGTCGGCTCGTCAAACAGGATGATGGGCTGCTTGGTACACAGGGCACGGGCGATGGCGATGCGCTGCTGCTGACCACCCGAGAGATTCTGCGGATACTCGCCGGCCTTATGCGCCATGCCGACGCGCTTGAGCGCGGCGATGGCGATCTCGGTCGCCTCCTCCTTGCTCTTCTTTTGCAGCTTGATGGGCGCGAGCGTCAGGTTGCCGAGCACCGTCATGTTGGGATACAGGTTGAACTGCTGAAACACCATGGAACTATACTTGCGAGCCATCTCCAGGTGGTTCTTTTTGGTGAGCGGCGTACCGTCGATGATGACCTCGCCCGACGTGGGCTCCTCAAGATAATCGACACAGCGGATGAGCGTCGACTTACCCGAGCCGGAAGGCCCGATCATTACGAGCTTCTCGCCGCGCTTGACGGTGAGGTTGATATCTTTGAGCACATGCAGGTCGCCAAAGTACTTGTTGAGATGCTTGATCTCGATCATGTCTGCCATGAATGTCCCTTCCCTGCGTTAATACGAATTGCACTATTGTACGGAAAGAACCGCGTTTCCGCAGTCCACGCTGCATCCCCGTAAAGAACCCGCAACCTTCCACCCACTCATTGGGCACTCATTGGGGACAGACTTAGGCTGAACTGCATCCCATTTCTTGGACTTTGAAATTAAGGTTCGAGAAAAGGGAGGCATCGGAAATGCCCCGCAGGGAGAAGGCAAGATACGGTCGCGAGATGAGGGCACGCGCCGCCGACCTGTTCGAGGCCGGCCTCGGCTTTGAACTCGCGGCCAAGAGGCTCGACGTTCCCGCCCCGGCGGTGAGAAAATGGCTCTGCGCGTACCGGGCAACCGGGAGGAAGGGGCTGATCGGGATGGGCGAGAGCCGCAGGACCTACGACATGGAGACCAAGCTCGCCGTCGCGAGGGCCGTCGTGGACGAGGGGATGCCGCGGTCGGAGGCGATGGCCCGCTTCGGCATCGCCGCCGCCACATCGCTCGACCGCTGGTGCAGGCTGTACCGCGAGGGCGGGCCGGAGGCGCTCGAGCCGGGACGCCGCGGCAGGCCGGAGGGCCCCGGGGGGCGGACGCGCGAGCGGGAGCTCGAGGGGCGCGTGCGCAAACTCGAGGCCCAGGTGGCGTATCTAAAAAAATCGATAGCCCTGAAAGCGGAGAAGAGCTCTCGAACTGGGAGAAAGCCCAGGTCGTAGCCTCCCTTTCAGGGCACCACCGCCTATGCGACCTGCTCGCGGCCGCGCGGCTCGCGCCGTCGAGCTACCACTATGCCGTGGCGCACCCGCCGAGAGCGACCCGGCCAGAGCTCCGGGGGGCCGTGCGCGAGATCTTCTCGAGGACGGCGAACGGGTGCGGCCACCGCCAGATAGCGATGTGCCTGAGGGCCGAGCTGGGCGCGAGGATAGCGGACAAGACGGTCCTCAAGATGATGCGGGAGCTCGGCATCCGCTGCGGCATCCGCCGGGAGACCGACTACCATCGCTACAACTCCTACCGCGGTCCGGTCGGCGAGAGATTCGACAACCTGATAGCGCGTGACTTTCGCGCGGGCGCCCCGTGGGAGAAGCTCGGGACCGACGTCACGGAATTCAGGCAGCCCTGGGGCAAGGCGTACTTCGCCCCGGTCTACGACTTCTGCACGAAGGAGATCGTCTCCTGGTCGGTGTCGACGAGCCCGGACATGGCCCAGCAGGAGGAGGTGCTCAGGCGCCTGTTCGCGAGGATGCCGGCCGGGGCCTCGCCGATCGTCCACAGCGACATGGGCTGGCAGCACCAGCACCCCAGGTGGACCGGCGAGCTCAGGAGGCACGGCGCCAGGCAGAGCATGTCGAGAAAGGGCAACTGCCTGGACAACGGGGCGACGGAGCAGGTGTTCGGGCATCTCAAGGACGAGTTCTTCAGGGGCGTCGAGTGGGCCGACTTCGAGTCCTTCAAGAGGGACCTCGACGCCTACGTCGTGCATTGGAACACGAGGCGTCGCCAGGTGGCGCTCGGCGGCCTCACCCCGGTGGAGTTTCGGAAACGGCTATTGAAAGCGTCCTAGTGTTCGCTTCTAATAAAGAAGGCCAAGATTCGGGACGCAGTTCAGGCACTCATTGGGGACAGACTTAGGCACCCATTGGGGACAGACTTAGGCACTCATTGGGGACAGACTTAGGCACTCATTGGGGACAGACTTAGGCACTCATTGGGGACAGACTTAGGCACTCATTGGGGACAGACTTAGGCACTCATTGGGGA
>URSO01000041.1 GCA_900550415.1 uncultured Collinsella sp. | reverse complement strand
TAATCCCACACGGCGATCTTCTGGATCTCGTGGCTGGTGCGGAAGCCGTCGAAGAAGTTAAGGAACGGGGTCTTGCCCTCGATGGCGGCAAGGTGAGCCACCGGCGAGAGGTCCATGACCTCCTGGACGTTACCCTCGGCGAGCATGGCGAAGCCGGTCTGACGACAGGCCATGACGTCGGAGTGATCGCCAAAAATGTTCAGGGCGTGGGAAGCGACGCAACGCGCGGAGACGTGGAAGACGCCCGGGAGCTGCTCGCCCGCGATCTTGTACATGTTCGGGATCATCAGGAGCAAACCCTGAGAAGCCGTGTAGGTGGTGGTCAGAGCACCGGCACCCAGCGAACCGTGAACGGTACCGGCTGCACCTGCCTCGGACTCCATCTCGACGACCTTGACCGGGGTGCCGAAGATGTTCTTGCGACCCTGGGCCGCCCACTGGTCGACATGGTCGGCCATCGGGCTGGACGGCGTAATGGGATAGATTCCCGCTACCTCGGTGTACGCATACGAAACATATGCGGCCGCCTCGTTGCCGTCCATAGACTTAAACTTACGCGCCATATACCCCTCTCCTCTCATATAGGTATACAGGCCCCGGCGATCGCCGGGATGTTGGCGTGATGGGATTTACGCTGTTGCTTCCAATCATCTGGCAGGCAGGCTCAGCAGCAGGTACGTGGCGTGGAGAGAAGACATGCCGAGGCGAGGGGCAACTGATGCGCCCCACAGACCCGACCGCCCGTCTTGCACATGACCGAGCGCCGCAAAGGCCGCATGCCGGATGCTCCCGGGCACGCCCCGGCGATGGGAAGCGCCCGCAACGGAAATCCGCATGCGGGTTTATTGTACCCCGCCGTCAAGTGTAATTTCGGCAAATATAGGCGGGCGGTAAAGGTTTACCTTGGGTGACTGCCAAGGGCCAAAATGGTCCCTCCATCCCCGGGCGACTGGCTCTGGCGCGCCAAGGAGTGTCCCAAAGTGCCGGCAGGAAAGGAACGTCCCTATCTGCCGGCTAGAGGGCACCGAAGAGGATGGCATAGGTAGTGGATTCGCCGAGCTTGAGCTCGTCGCCGGGATTGAGCTGGGCGGAACGGCCGGGCTCGACCTGAATG
Organism: uncultured Collinsella sp.; assembly: GCA_900550415.1. Taxonomy (GTDB): domain Bacteria; phylum Actinomycetota; class Coriobacteriia; order Coriobacteriales; family Coriobacteriaceae; genus Collinsella. The sequence goes on along the minus strand of URSO01000041.1, from coordinate 19,937 downwards.
CAAACGCGCGTGGCCCCGTTTACCACCACGGTTCCGTTGGTGGACGACAAGTCCTCGACGTGCCAGATATTTTGAGCATCGCACCAGATATGGGCATGGCGGGCCGAGACATCGTCGCCGACGTCGGTAATATCGCCCTCACCAGTGGCCAGCGCGCCAATCTCAACACCCTGCTCACTCGGCTGAATCCAGCGCGGGGCGCTCACGACAAAACTGTTTTGTATACGCAGCAAGCCCAAGGGGTGCGCCGGGGCGGGTTCGCGTTCGCCCGCGGTCATCGACATGCCAAGCGAACGCGGCGTGGATGTGCCTCCGCCACAGGTCGCGTTCGCGTAGTCGATGGCATAGTTCACCGAGGACCGCACATCCGCCGAACAACCGACGGCGACAAACAGCACCAGCACGGCCTCGGCGCGCTCGGCGGGCATGAGCTCCGCCGCCTGGGACAGGCGATCGAGCGCGTTGCGATAGAGATTTGTGTCCTGGTGACACTCTTCGAGCGCGCGTACCATCGGTTCACCTGCAGGGCCGCACACCATATTGATCACAGCCGTGGAGTCCATGGGATTGCGCTGGCGCAGGGCCAGTTGCGACATAATACGCGCAGCCGAGGTACCGTATTCGGCAAAGTAGCGCTGCTGAAGCGTGCCGACCGGCGCGCGAACGATAAAGCGGGAAACCCAAGAGCGATCGGCGGCCCGGCTCTGCGGGCTGCGACCGTCTGCGAGCGGACGGGACGAAAGCACCAAGCCGCACAGCTCGATATGGCTCAGATGCGCCGCGCGCTTAAAGATGTCAAACATGGCCCCGCATGGGGTGAGCTCAACTTGAGATGCCATGACCTAGGCCTCCTTGGTCGTAGAAATAGAACCGGACGATACTTCGACAGGTCCGCCAAAAGTACGGGCAGCCGCGGCTCCACCGGCAAGCGGAGTCGCCATCTGGGCTTTTGTGCGTCGCGGTGCCGAAACGGAAAGTTCAAAGGCAAAGCCCATCGCAAGCAAAAACCACGTAAGCGTATAGGTTGCAACCAGAGCGGCAACAAGGCCGCCCATCACGGCGCGTTGGGAAAATACGCTACATGCAGCCACAACCAGCACCGGAACCTCGCAGGCAGAAAGCGCAAGCACACCCTGCAGGAAGCCCGAGCGCCGATTGCGCGCAAGTGCCCCCGCGACAACGCCGGCTATGCCTGGCAGCGCCAACGCCAGTGCGGCAATAATACCCGGTAGCGGCCCAGACCACACGAGCGATCCCAAAGTCGCCGTCACGCGAGCGCCCGACGCCAGCAGCGCGGCCGAAACCACGACCACAGCCCAAACCACGCCACAGACGACCGTCGCGCCGACCATCAGCGCGCGACGAACCGCGCGGCCAGACGCATCCATGGGGCACGGCGTGAGCGGCTCGCCGCGGAGCGAACGACCGACATTTTGCGCATAGTGGTCACAAAACGCCGAGAGCGCCGCCTCGACCGCCGCCGGCTCGGGACGATCTTTTTGATGGCTGGACAGACAGGCCATCACCACGTCGAACAGCTGGGCATCGACAAACGCCAGCGCATCGCGTAGCTCCTCGGAATCCGGCTCAAGCCCCAGCTGCTGGGCCTGCTCGGCCGCAGCGAGCGCCACATCGGGCTCACGACGAAGCAGCTGAGTCACATCGCAACCGGGCGCATGGGCACCAATGGGATAGTCGGGCAGCGTGTCCATCTTGAGACGGTAGGGGCTGGCGATGTCGCGCGTCTTTTTGCGCGAACCCGAGGTGCCCGAAGCGCTCGGCGCGGCTTCGTATGGCGCGACGCCGGCAATGAGCTCGTAAACCGTGCTTGCCGCGGCATAGACGTCGATCGCCGGCGACATACGCAAAGCGCGCAGGTCGGGAATATCGTCGGTGAGCATCTCGGGCGGGGCGTAGGCAACCGTCGCGCGACGCAGCGTGGCATAGCGCTCCGTAAACGACGCCTTGCCGCCGGTACCGGCCACGGCCGACGCAGGCTCAAGCGCCAGCGACGAGCCAAAGTCGATCAGGCACAGGTCAAAGGTGCCCTCGGCAAGCTGCCGGTCAAGCGGTAGACGCGCCGTACGCACCATAATATTAGCGGGCGAGATATCGCGATGGACAAAGCCCTCGCCCACCAGGCTCATACGGCAGAGCAGATCGAACAGGTCGCGACCCAGACGCGCCGCCACAAGCGGCGACAGGCGTCCGGCATCATCCACGGCAAGTCGCGAACGCAAGCGGGCAAGCGTCTCGCCCTCGACCCATTCCATGACAATTGCAGGCACACCGTCGACCTCGCCCCAGCCATAGAGACGGGGAAAGCCCTTAAGGCCCGAAAGGGCGCGATGGCATTCATATTCCTCGCGAAATGCCGCTTTGAACTTGGCGACCAGCGCCTCATGGGCGGCATCGTTGTCAAACTCATCGCGCGTCGGCAAGATGAGCTGTTTGAGTGCTACGGCCTCGCCTTGGGCGTTGACGGCACGCGTCACGCGGCCGATACCGCCACGGCGCATGGTGGCATCGTCGGCAAACAGCATCGTAAAACGACGCAGATAGGCAGGCAGTTCGTCCTGACCGAGCGCAATGGCCGGCTCAAACCCGTCGACACGCGCCAGGCGCAAGCCGACCATGGGATCGCGACCGAGCGATTGTGGTGTGGTGGATGCAAGATCGGTCATCATAGGGCAAGCGCCGCCACGTTATTGTTGAAGTTACCGAGCGCGACGTCATCATCGCCGTAATGGCCGACCCATTGACATAGGTTGGTGTAACAGCCCCACAGATTGGCATACTGCTGATACCACTTTGACCGGGGCGAGAATGTCTGACGACCAAACTCGGCTCGAATGACAAACATCTCCCCGACCAGGCTGTCGCACGGCCTGGGATCTCCCGTAGAGTTATAGGTCGAAACCACGTCATTGGCGCGAGAAACATAGCCGTCGAGCATGTTGTACTTGGTTACAAGCCAACTGTGAATGCTCTCTTCCTCAGCAGCGGAAAGGCCACCGGAGTTTGCATCGTTGTCAGTGTTGCCGCCCGTCGAGCCGCCGTTTCCAGACCCTCCGGCAGAGGAACCCGACCCAGAGCCGCCGCCCGAACTCGACGAATCCGAGCCGGAGCCAGAAGTATCCGAGCTACCGGGCTTTCCGGACTGCTGGGCGTCCTGCTCCTTCTGCTGCTCGACCTTATTCACCGTTGCCGCCACGCTATTGTTGGACAACCGATCGATGATCTTGGTGTTGGTGAGCACGATGGTTTTGCCATTGGCAAGCGTGACTTCGTTGTCCGGGGCCTCGGCGCCGTCCGCGTCGCCGGTGCCAAACACAATATGCGCGACCACACTTGCCCAAGCATATCCAGTCGTGGTCCCCAGGTCACTTTTGACCTCATGCCCCACGCGCGGTTCGCGTGCGGCATGTGCCTGCATCATGGACGGCACGGTCATGCCATAGGCAGAAACGCCAGCTATGACCAGCACCAGCGAGCAAGACAGCAGTGCGTACGCCCGCGGCGCCAAGCCCAGTCGGCGTCGCATGCGCACCGCGGCGCCGCGCTTTGTCTGAGTGCCACCGGGCCGCATGCGTTCTCCTCCAACAAAAACACGCCGCTCGGGAGCGGCGCATTCATTCGAATCCATATTTGAGTGTATCAGCGAACCCAAAAGGTTGCGCAACGAATGGGCAAATTAAGGATGCGAGTGGAAGCATCCATGCGATAAGCGGATACAAAGCATCTTTGTTGCACAACAAACTTACAGTCGCACGGGGAAATTATGGCTACCCCGTGCGTCGCGATGAAGACATACGGCAGGAGCAGGCTCGCCACCTAAATCGTGCGACGGGCCTCGATGGCGCGCCCAAGCGTAAGCTCGTCGGCATACTCCAGGTCGCCGCCCACGGGAAGGCCGCTCGCCAGACGCGACACCTCGACGCCCAACGGCTTGATGGTACGGGCCAGATAGCTCGCCGTGGTCTCGCCCTCGATGTTGGGGTTGGTGGCGATGATGACCTCATGGATGTCCTCGTGGCCCAAGCGTGCCAGCAGCTCACGAATGTGCAACTGCTCGGGACCAATCTTGTCCATGGGACTGATCACGCCGCCCAATACGTGGTAGAGACCGTGGTAGCTGCCCGTGCGCTCAATCGCCTGGACATCGCGCGGCTCGCCCACCACGCAAATGCGAGTGGTATCGCGCATCGAATCCTGGCAGATGGAGCACTCGTCGGCCGTGGCGTAGTTAAAGCAGCGGCTGCAAAAGTGAACCTCCTGCTTAACCTCCAGGATAGCCTCGGCCAGGCGGCGCGCCTCCTCGGCATCGGCCTCGAGCAGGTAATAGGCGATGCGCTGGGCCGACTTGGGACCAATGCCCGGCAGACGGCCCAGCTCATCGAGCAATTTTTGCAGACTATGGTTGACACTCATATATATGCGTGTCTTAGAACGGCATGCCCGGGATGTTGAGGCCGCCGGTGATGGCGCCCATCTGCTTGTTGGCGAGCTCGTTGACACCGCGGACGGCCTCGTTGACGGCAGCCATGATCATGTCCTGCAGCATATCGACGTCCTCGGGATCGAGGGCATCGGGGTCGATGGTGAGGTTGACGAGCTCCATCTCGCCGTTAACGGTCACCTTGACCATGCCGCCGCCGGCAGAGGCGTCGACGGTCTGGGACTTAAGGTTTTCCTGCGCGGCGGCAAGCTGCTCCTGCATCTTGCGAGCCTGCTTCATCATTTGCTGCATGTTCATACCGGCCATGATGGCTCCTTTACGTGCGGCCGCGCGACAAGCTGCAAGGGCAGCCGGAGCGCGACGGGACTTTCAAACTCAAAAATCGTACCACGGCGCGGGGCAAGCAAGCGGGGCGGACACGCTACCTCAGTCGATATACATGTCCTTGAGCGTGACGCACGCCCAAGATTATGCAAGGTCGAATTATGCAAGGTTGCATAATTATCTCAAGCTACATCTAGCAGAGCTGGAACCAGGCAGTTTATGCGTAGGGCTACAAGGCTACATGGCAAAATGCCGAGCCGCTGCTCGAGGCGGCACGCATGGCGGCTGGGTATAATTTGATTGTCATAGATAACGATTTGGAGGTGCCCTCGTGAATGTCCCAGCCGTACTCCAAAACATCCGCTCAAAACACCCCGTTGCATATGTGGTTCTCTATCTCTTTGTCGTCTGGGTATTACTGGTTATCATCACCCATGCCATAGCTTTTGGAGCAGAACTGCTGATAGCCAGCTCGGACCAGCCCGTCGTCAAATGGGAGACGACCGATGAATGCACCGACGGAACCCGAACCATTTACTACAACAGCCCGTCCCTCTACCAAGAGTTCAAGGTCAAGATAAAGGACTCCAAGATTGTCGATGCCGAACTGGGCTCTTTATTTACAATCGGAGCAACCGTCAACGCCGAGCAAGTCGAGTACACGGACAGCCATGCGACGTATCGTATCGACCTCAGCATCCTAGGCCGACCGTCACGCGCCTGTCTGCTCGAATGCGAGATACGTGGCACCACGCTACACATGTACGAAATACAGATGCGCCCGGACGAAGAGTCCCTGATGGGCTAGAGGCCCTAGGTCCAACGAGCAACTCTCAGCAGTAGAACGATAGCCCACCGGTTGTTTCTTTCCAACGCTTGCAAATCAATGCATGGTTAGATGAAACAAACTGCATGATATCGCGTAAATCCCGAGCGGGAATATCACCCTTGTTATGGGCCAGCTTGCACCCGCCGGAGCGAGTAAGCCATATCTTGGTCGCCTCGGCAGTGGGGCGCTTGACCGCGATATGAACATGGACGGGTTCGCCGTTCTCCCCTGTCCAGAAAAAGATGATGTACGGCCCGAGTCGGAAAAGACTAGGCATAGACTCGTCCGCCTTCGTAAGCAAAACGCAAGATGAGCGGGGCGTTATTACGCACAAAATCATCGAGTTCTTTAAGATCCGTTTCGCTAAAGCCCTCGTGCGACACCCAATTGAATGCCGGCAAGATGCACTCCGCCGTGTCAAAGCCCCAATCGCGCGGGCGCTCCACAACGACCTTCACCGTGTTGTCCTCACGGACTTCGGAATACGAAACTTGCGTATCGTCCTCGAGGCGGACATATTCCCACATCATAAGCTCGCTCCGTTCCAAGAAGTCTCTTCTTGAGCAGTATACCCGCCAGTACGACTACTCCACCGGTTTGAAGATGGTGGACTGGCCAAAGACGCTGCGGATGAGGGCTTTGGCCTCGTCCTCGGTCTGCGGGATGCTCGGGGCTGCGCCCTGATGGCCAAAGGGACTGCCGGCGCCGGGGTTGGACTCCCAAGGGGCCGCGGGGGCGTCGTCGCCGGCGGGAGCAGGCGTCACGGGCGCGGGGGCCGTGGGAGCCGCAGCCGCAGCTGCGGGCTTGGTTGCGGGCGCTGCCGGCACGTCGAACGGAGGCAGATCGTCCCCGCCCGCATCGGCGGCAAAGCCGGCGACCATGGCGTCGTCGTAGGGCACCTGCTCGGATTCCCACGGTGCAGACGGCCTGGACGGTTGAGCCTTAGGAACGGACGTGCGCTCGGGCGCGCGGGGCGCAGGCTCGGTCGGGAGCTTGCCCGTGGCAGGAGCGCCGGCAGGATTGTCGGAGCGCAGCCAGGGGGCCTTGCCCAGATCGGATGACTTGGGCGCAGGCGCGGCAGCGGGCTTGGGTGCCGGTGCCGGAGCAGCCGGTTTGGCCGCGACGGGCTTAGGCGCCGACGGGGTCGGTGCCGCTATCGGTGCTGTTTTTGGCTGCGTCGCGTTGGCGCTCGAGGATGCAGGGGCCGCCGAGGACACGGGTTGCGGGTCCGCAGATGCCGCAGCCCGTGCAGATGGAGAATGCTCCTCATGTTGAGGAGCCGGCGTGCCACCCCCATCCAGGACATAGTCGACGGTGCGACGACCGAAGACCGCGCTGATTGTCGGCAAGACCACCGACTGCGTATCGGCGCGACCGAGCATCTTGATGGCAAAGGTCGAACCCGCGGGGAACGAGACCGTGAGCTTGGAGCCATCGTCGGCCGTAGCGCGGGCGTTAAGCAAAAGCCCCGCGTAGGAGGCCTGCTGGGCCTTGACGCGCTCGACGACCTCGGCCCATTTGCGCTGGAGCTCACCGGCATCCTCGACCGCGGGGGTCTCGGCGGCGCCGGCGGCAGCAACCTGGGCGGCATTGTTGAGTTGGGGCTTGGGTGCCGGAGCGGCGGCAGGCGCGGGAGCCGTAGCCGGGGCAGCCTGGGGCGCGGGCGCCACAGGCTTGGGAGTCGCCACGGACGCAGGACGAGGCGCAGGCTGGGCCGCCGGAGCGGCGACACCGCGGTCCCAAGGCATGCCGCCCTGTTGCGCGGGCGCAGCGGCGGGGGCAGTGGACGGGGCAGGGGTGGCAGCTCGGGCACCCGAGATCAGCGTCGGCTGTTGTGACGCCACGGGCGCAGCCGTAACAGCTGCAGGCGCAGCGCCGGCAGCAGCCACGCTCGCCGGTACCGCTGCATTGGCAACCATGGCCTCCAGACGTGCCATGCGCTCGGCCAATGCCTCAATCGTTAAATCAGCCTCGGGACGTGCCAGACGCGTGCAGGCAATCTCGAGCACCAGGCGCACGTCGCTCGCGCCCCTCATCTCCAGTGCGGCATCGTCGAGCACTGTCAGCACACGGGCCAGGCGGTCGGCAGGATGCTCGCCAAAGGCAGCGGCCTCGGCAGCAAGCGCCTCGGCCTGCTCGGAGCCGCCCTCAAACAGCTCAGCACGGGCACCGGCAACGCAGGCAACGTACACGTCACGCACATGCGCCACCAGGTCGCGCGTCAGCTCCAGCAGGTCGTTTCCTTCCTCGACCTGCGCACGGATCAGTCCATAGAGCTCGGCAACATCGCGATCGGCAATGGCGCGGGAAAACTCGCCCAGAATCTGGTCCGAAACCTCGCCTAAAAGCGAGCGGGCGTCGTCCGCATGCACAGAACCGTTGCCAAAGACGCTCAGCTGCTCCAGCGTGGACAACGCGTCGCGCATACCGCCCTTGGCATGGCGCGCCACGATAGCCAGCGCCTCATCGTCGTAATCGAAGCCCTCCTGCTCGCACACGTATGCCAGGCGACGCTCGATATCCTCGTTGCCGATGCGATGGAAATCGAAACGCTGGCAGCGCGAGAGGATGGTCTCCAGAATCTTTTGCGGGTCGGTGGTGCACAGCACAAAGATCACGTGTGCCGGCGGCTCCTCGAGCGTCTTGAGCAGCGCGTTGAACGCCGCCGTCGTGAGCATGTGGACCTCGTCGATGATATAGATCTTGTACTTGCCGCGCACCGGGGCAAAGTTGACGGAGTTGATGATTTCCTCGCGCACATTGTCCACGCCCGTGCGGGAGGCGGCATCGAGCTCGTAGACATCGGGGTGGTTACCCTCGGCAATGAGCTCGCACTCCTCGCAAGTACCGTCGGGCATGCAGCCGCTTGCACCCTCGGCGCGCGCCGCCTCGGCATTGCGGCACAGCAGCGCCTTGGCCAGAATGCGCGCCATGGTGGTCTTGCCCGTGCCGCGCGGTCCGCAGAACAGGTAGGCGTGGGACAGGCGCCCCTCGGTGATGGCGTGCTCGAGCGTCGAGACGATATGCTGCTGGCCCACCACGGAGTCAAAGGTGAGCGGGCGATACTTTCGGTACAACGATTCCATGGGTGCTCCCCCGGGTATACTGAGTCTTGTTGCCGCGGCGGCCATGCGGTCGCACGGCATACTGCATTCCATAATAACCCGTACGGCGAGCCCGCCGCGATAGGAGTCCAAAGAGCATGGCAGACGCAGAGAGCAACCTCGTTCCCTCCGAAGCAGCCGACCAGGTCGAGGTCGCGCTCGAGGAGCAGGCCGCAGCCGACGACGGCATCCTGTACCTCAACGAGTACCAATACGAAAACGACCTCGTCACCGACTTCGCCCGCCTGGTCGCCTCGCCCAGGCGTCGCGGCTCGCTGTATGTCGCCGCGGCAATTGCCGCGCTCATCGGCATCGGCATGCTGGTGGCCGGCGGCAACTGGATCAAGTTTGGCGTCGTCTTGATCGTATTCGGCGCCTTTTTGGCCTGGTGGAGCAAAAACCTGCACCACACCCTCGCCCGCGACTTTATCGACGCCGTTGAGGCCGACGAGTCCATGGGTGGCCGCTATCGCCGCGTCGCCGCCAACGAGGACGGCCTGATGGTTTGGGGCACGAGCGGCAAGTCGCAGTTCTTCCCGTTTGAAAAGCTCGACCACGTGCTCGACGGCGAGCGCATCTTTGTGGCCATGTTCGCCGACCAGGGCGTGACGATCCCTAAGGACACCTTTGTCCGCGGCGATGCCGAGCAGTTCGGTCCCTTCCTTAAGGCGCGCATCAACAAAAAACTCCGCATCGAGACCAAACGCAAGAAGATGAAGGCCGAGAAGGCCGCCGCCGAGGCCAAGCAGGGCGACAAGCCCCAGGAGACCAAGGGCAAGCAGCGCAAGCAGAAGAAGAACAAGAAGAAGCGCTAAGGCCAAGCCAGACAGGCGGCCTCGCATCCCGCTATCCTCCCCATGCACCCAAGCGTGCTACACTGGCAGCAACTATGCCACCGCGAATGGCTCGGCTCCGCGCCCGCCGCTCGCAAACGAACTTTAAACGCACGAGGGTTGGCCATGCCGCTTTTCTCGCAACATACCGCCCGGTTCTCGCCGGACGTTCCTTTGGAGGGCACCAGCTCTCGCGAGCTGCTCAAGCGGTACCAGCCGCTCGAGACACTTGCGACCGGCGGTTTTGGCTCCATCGAGATCTGCCGCGACACGCACCTGCGCCGCCGCGTCGCCATTAAACGCATCCCCCTTATCAACGGTGCCGGCATGCCCGCTAGCGACATCATGGATGTCCTGCGCGAAGCGCACACTGCCGCTATGCTTCAACATCCCAATATCGTACAGGTCATCGACTTTACGCATGACACCGCCTATGCCTACCTGGTCATGGAGTATGTCGACGGTATGTCGCTGGCCGAGTTTTTGCATCGCGTGGACGGCCACTCGCTCACCTTTGACGAGGCCGCGGCCATTGCCGATGCCCTGGGCCAGGCGCTCACCTTCGCCCATAGCAATGGCGTACTCCACCTGGACATTAAGCCCGCCAACGTGCTCATCGACCACTCGGGCAATGTAAAGCTCACCGACTTTGGCATGGCGCGACTGTCGTCCGCCGGTGGCTTTGGCGGCTCGCGCGGCGGCACCATCGGCTACATGCCGCCCGAGCAGCTCGATATCGAGACCGGCACGGTCGACGAACGCGCCGATGTCTTTGCCCTTGCCTGCGTTATCTATGAGGGCTTGTGCGGCAGCGCTCCCTTTATGGCGGCCACGCCCGCCGACTCGCTCGACCGCATCATCGGCGGCGCCACCTATCCCAGCGAGCTGATACCACACTTTCCCCCGGGAGCCGAGGCCGCGCTCATGAGCGCGCTCTCCCCCATGCCGCAGGACCGCCCCAACAGCATCGAGGCATTTTGCGACCAGCTCCTTGCCGGTCTGGGCAGCGTGCGCGAGGGCCGTCGCAGCCTGGAGCAAATGGTTGGCGAGCTTTCGGATGACGAGCAGGAGCTCGACGATATCGAGCCGTCGTACTACGAGGACGACGCCATCGAGGTCGACCCCGCGCTCGGCTGGGCGGGCACGCGCTGGAGCCATGCGCGCGACTACACCATGCACGCTATCTCGGCGCTAACGTGCGGCGCCTTTAGCTTTTTGCTGATGCAAACGGCCGGGGTCGCGGCGCTTCCCGGCCTAGTCATTGCGGCTATCGCGATCGGAGCGGCGGCTGGCCTGGCCCCCCAGATTGGCTCGGCCATCTCGGCTGTGGGCTTTTTGGTGCTCATGGCCAACGCCACCATGCAGGCACAGGGCATCCTGTCGATGCTGCCCGTCGCGGTGATCTTTGCCGCCGCCATGTCCGGTTGGTGGATCGCCTGGGGTCGCACCGAGGCTGCCGCGAGCGCCGCACTCACCTGCGCGCTTGCGCTTGGCTGTCTGACCGGCAATACCTTCCTGGCAGCTGGGGTCACCGCCGGCGTCGCGTCATTTTGGCTCGGCCCGGCAAGCGCCGCCGCGGCAACGGGCATGGGCGCACTTTTTGCCCGTCTGGCCACGGTCGCGCTTTCAGCCGGAGGCGTGCTGGGGCTCGGTAACGTTGCCGCAGCGCTGGGAGACCCGCTCCTTTGGGCTGCCTTTGTGCTGGTAGCGGCAACTGCCGCGGCGTCATCTGCGCTGCTCAATGCCCATGCCAAGCGTGCCGATCAGGGCTCAAACCTTGCCGCAATCGCCGCCATCGCCGTCACCGGCATCGGCTGCGCAGCGGCGTCCTGTCTTGCACACCATATGGAAATTGCCGGCCTTGCAGCCGCGGTCGTCGCCAAGGCGGCGGTTGCGGGAACCCTATCCTCTATAATCGTTGGGATATGCCTATATTTGCTCGGATACCAAAGAACCTATACGGAGAGTGATCTTTCGTGAACTTCCTGAACATCTTCGAGGACCACGTGGCCGGCATCTTCGGTGCCACCCGTGCCCCGTTCTCCTTTAAGAAGCTTGCCAAGCAGGCCGCTCGCGACATGGAGGATCAGACTCTGGTGATCAATGGCGTCAACACGGCGCCGGCACTCTATACCATCCTTATCGCCGCCGACGACGACCCCATGCTCGCCCCGTTCTACCCCGAGCTTTCGCGCGAGGTCCGCGAGTTCGTGAAGGCGCAGGCCGAAAAGCGCCGTTATGTCTTTGTCGGCGAGCCCCTCGTGCGCTTTATGATCGATCCGCAGCTGCGTGCCGGCAAGTTCTCGGTCTTTGCCGAGAACGTCGATGCCCCCACGCTCGGCCGCCTGTACGAAGAAGAGCGCGCCTATCAAAACGGTCTGGGCCAAAACAACTCCGCGGCAAGCCGTGCCGCCAGCGCCCCGCGCGCCGGCCAGCAGCAGTTTGCTGCCCCGCAGCAGCAGCGCCCCGCCGCCATGCCCCAGCAGCAGCCGACGCCTCGCGCCGCCGCTCCCGACCCGCTTGCCGTAGCAGATCCCTTCGCGCCTAGCGTCCCCGCCCCCGCCGCTCCTATCCCAGTGCCGCAGACCGTCTCGCGCGACGCGCTTGCCGGCATGGGCGGAGCCGCCGCGACCGGTGCCGCCGTGGGCCTAGGCGCCGCAGCCGGCATCGCCTCCAACATGGCAAGCACTCGCGCCCCGCAGCGCCCGCTCGCCCAGCTCGTCGACGTCGTGAGCGGCGAGAGCCATAGCATCACCTCCGCACAGGTGACCATCGGTCGCGAGCGTTCGGTTTCGGACATCGCCCTGCGCGACCCCAACGTGTCGCGCCGCCACGCCCAGCTCACCTTTACGGGCTCGGATTGGTCGATCGAGGACCTCAATTCCACCAACGGCACGCTCGTCAACAACCGCCGCATTACGCGCTGCCCGCTGCGCAACGGCGATCTGCTGACGTTTGGCCTGAGCACCTTTGAATTTAGGGGATAGTCGCTTATGAACATCGATATCGTCCTTTTTGCAGGCCGCATCGTCCTGGTCGCCCTGCTCTATATCTTCCTGTTCGCCGTCATGAAGACCGGCGTGGGACTTGTTCGCGGACAGCGCCGCGACTCGGCTATCTGGACGATCGATGTGGACAAGGGCCCGCGCGGCATCCGTGGCATCCACGTAGACATGCTCGGCCCCGTCATCGTCGGTCGCTCGCCATCTTCGGACATCTGCATCAACGAACCGTTCGTCTCGGCCTCGCATGCGCGCTTTTCGCTGCAGGGCCCGGCGCTCATCATCGAGGACCTCAACTCGCTTAACGGCACGCTCGTCAACGGCCGCCAGCTTGTGGAGCCCGCAACGCTGCGCGAGGGCGACGAAGTCCAGATTGGCGACGTGGTCATGAAGGTGAACCGTCGATGATCGACGAGGAGAACAAGTCCGCAACCATGACCGAGGCACCGGCTGCCGCCGTAGCTGCACCGGCCCACGCCGCTCCGGCGGACTCCACACCCGTGGAGCCCGAGGACACCGTGTTCTCCCTGCCTCTTTCGCATGTAACGTATGATATTTCGGATCTCGCCGATAACGAGGGCGAAGAGGATGCCGTAGCGGCGCCCATCGGCGCACATGCTGCGGAACAGCCCACAGCGCCCGAAGCAACCCCGGCGCCGGCTCACTTTGCAGAGCCCGTCGCCGCGGCAATCAACGAGAGCGCTGCGGTGTTTGCGGCACCCGAACCCGCCGCGCCGGCGTTTCCCATAGCCCCGGCATCCGAGGTTGCGCCCGCGTCTACGCCGACGCCCGAGCCTATAGACGTCAGCCCGCAAGACGACGAGTCGACCGCCCGCGTGTCCGAGGAGTCCGACTCCCCGGACACCGGCGATTCCGAATCAAACGCCGAGACCGACACCGTCTCTCCCGGTGACACAGCCGAAATCGATGTTGCCGCCGTTGAGGCCAAGCTCAAAGACCCCGGCTCGACCATGAGCTTTGAGCCCCTGACCGAGGAGCGCATCGAGACCGACTCGACCTATGATGCCGGCACCACCACGCAACTCATGTGGGGCGCCCGCTCCGACGTTGGCTGTGTGCGCCCGCACAATGAGGATTCCTACCTGGTGCAGTCGCCGCTCTTTTGCGTATGCGACGGCATGGGTGGTCACGCCGCCGGCGAGGTGGCCTCTTCTATCGCTGTCGAGACCATCGCCAAGACAGCTCCTCAGTCTGCCGACGCCGCACGCCTGGCGGCAGCCGTCGAGGCCGCCAACGCCGCCGTAATCGAGGCTGCCCTGAACGGCCTAGGCAAGCCCGGCATGGGCTGCACAGCCACTTGCGCCTATATCGAAAACGACACGCTCGCCATCGCCCACGTGGGTGACTCTCGCGCCTACCTGCTCCACGAGGGCACGCTCATCCGCGTGACCCGCGACCACTCCTACGTGGAGGAGCTCGTGGACGCCGGCGAGATCACGGCAGATGAGGCTCGCGTCCACCCCAACCGTTCGGTCATCACCCGCGCGCTGGGCTCGGACCCCGCCATGTATGCCGACCACTTCACTCTGCATATCGAGGAAGGCGACCGCCTGATCCTGTGCTCCGACGGCCTTTCGAGCATGATTCCCGATAGCGATATCGAGAACATCGCCACGCAGTCCTCAACCGCGCAAATCTGCGTCGACAACCTAGTGGACGCGGCGCTTGCCGCCGGCGGCCACGACAACGTGACCGTAGTAGTCGTTGACCTGGTTGACGATGGCGTTATGCGCGAGGCGCAGCGCGTGCGTCGCCGCAACATTACTATCGCCGCCATTCTGGCCCTCGTCTTTGTGCTGGCAGCTGGCATCTGGGCCTACACGGGTGTCACCGGCTCGTACTACCTGGGTACCTACCAGGGCAATGTCGCCGTCTGGCGCGGCCTGCCCGGCAAGCCGCTCGGACTCAAGCTCCACTGGCTCGAAAGCGAAACCAGTATTAAGCTGTCCGACCTGCCCGAAGACACGCAAAACCGCCTCAAGGCGGGCATTCCGCAAACAAGTGTCGACGATGCGCAGGACACCATTTCCAAGTACCGCCATCAGATTGACGAGGAGCAGACCCGTCAGGTGATTGACGCACAAACGATTCGTGACAACACCGATCAGAAATCCACCTCCGAGTCAGATTCCGAGAAAACCGCCGAACAGTCAGCCGAGGCCGAAGCCTCCGATAAGAATTAGAAAGGGAGTGCCGCTTATGAGTCGCCGCAACACCGAACTGCTCTTGCTCATCGCCTCGGCGTTCCCCGTCATCCTGCTCTATGCGATGTACGTGCTCACCGCGGGTGCCACGATTTCCTTTGAGACGCTCGCCGTGCCGATCGGCCTGTTCGCCGCCTTCGCCGCGGCGCATATCGCCGTGCGCATCCTGGCGCCCGGCGCCGACCCCGCCATCCTGCCCATCGTCTTTGTGCTCTCGGGCATCGGCATCACATTCGTGACGCGCCTGGCCCCCGACCTCGCCATCTCGCAGCTCATCATCTTGTTTGTCTCGGTGGCGCTCATGGTGGGAACGCTCGCACTGGTCAAGAACCTCGACGTGGTCATGCGCTACAAGTACACCTTTGGCATTATCGGCATCATCCTGCTGATGCTGCCGATCTTTATCGGCACCACGATCTCGGGCTCCAAGCTGTGGATTCGCATCGCGGGCTTCACCATCCAGCCCGGCGAGTTCGCCAAGGTCTTCATCGTCCTGTTCCTGGCAGGCTATCTGGCCGAGAACCGCGAGCTACTCTCCATCTCCAACCGCAAGATCCTGGGCCTCAAGATTCCGCGCTTCCGCCTGCTGCTGCCGCTGTTTGCCGTGTGGGGCGTGTGCCTGCTCATCGTCGTCTTCGAACGCGACCTGGGCTCGGCCGTCCTGTTCTACACCATCTTTTTGCTGATGCTCTATGTTGCCACGGGACGCTTTTCGTACGTCATCATCGGCCTTGCGCTGCTGGCCGTTGGAGCCGTGGGCGCCTACAAGTTCCTGTCGCACGTGCAGGTGCGCTTTCAGGTCTGGGTCGATCCGTTTAAGGACGCCCAGGGCCAGGGCTACCAGATCGTCCAGTCGCTCTTCTCGCTTGCCGATGGCGGCCTGGTCGGTGTTGGCATCGGCAACGGCATGGCCAACAACATCCCTGTCGTCGAGTCCGACTTTATCTTCTCGGCTATCGGCGAGGAGATGGGCCTTTTGGGCGGCGGCGCCGTGCTCATCCTGTTTATGCTTTTTGCCGTGCGTGGCCTCACCACGGCAGCCCGCGCCAAGTCCGACCTTGCCGCCTTTAGCGCGACCGGCCTTACGGCGGCCATCAGCTTCCAGGCATTCTTGATCGTCGGCGGCGTAACCCGCCTGATCCCGCTGACCGGCGTCACCCTACCCTTTATGAGCCAGGGCGGCTCCTCGCTGCTGGCAAGCTTTATCATCGTCGCGCTGCTGCTGCGCGCCGGCGACGAGGCAACCGGACGCGAAGCAGAGCTCACCGGCACCGGCACCATGGCCGCCATCACCGATGACCAGGTCGCATCCGCCGCCGCCCCGACCGGCACACGTTTTGCCAGCGCATCTTCCTACGGCCACGGCAACCACTCCGCGGGTTCTCGCATGCGTCGTCGCCTGCTCGACACGCCTGAGTCCGGCGTGCTCGGCCGCGTGGCACTTGCCAACCGTCTGACTCGTGCCGTGTTTGCCTTTACGGCGCTGTTCGCCATCCTTATCGGCAACCTCACCTATGTCCAGGTCATCAAGGCGAAGGACTACCAGGACATGCCGACCAACAACCACACCATCGCCCGCTCCAAGTACATTCAGCGTGGCTCCATCATCACGTCCGACGGTGTGACACTAGCCGAGTCGCTGCAGCAGGAGGACGGCACCTACGCCCGTTCCTACCCCAACGGCAACATGGCCGCGCACGTGGTGGGCTACGTGAGCCAGCAATACGGCACCGCCGGCATCGAGAGCGTCATGAACGATACGCTCACCGGCTCCAAGGATTACTCCAGCTGGAACAACGCCATCGCGTCGCTCGCGGGGCAGACCCAGCCGGGCAATACCGCCAAGCTCACCATCGACTCGCGCATCCAGACGGCTGCCGAGCAGGCGCTCAAGGGCTTTAAGGGCGCTGTGGTGGTCATGGATCCGCGCACCGGTGCGGTCCTTGCGTGCGCGAGCTCGCCCACCTACGACAACACCAACATCGATGCGCTGCTCCAGTCGGGCGGCGGCGAGGACGGCTCCATGTACGACCGCGCCATGGACGCGCTCTACACCCCGGGCTCGACCTTTAAGGTCGTCACACTCTCCGCGGCGCTCGAAACCGGCACCGCCAGCCTTACCAGCACGTACCAGGCGCCCGGCTCCATGGATATTGGCAACGCGCCGGTCACCAACTCTGGCAACGAGAGCTACGGCACCATCAGCTTGCAGCAGGCCTTCGCCGTGTCGTCCAACGTCGTCTTTGGCCAGGTGGCAAACGAGGTCGGTGCCAGCTCGCTCGTCCAGTTTGCCAACGCCTTTGGCTACGGTCAAAAGCTCGGTCAGGATCTGACCACCGCGGCTTCCATCATGGCCGACCCGTCGCTTATGACCGAGTGGGAGACCGCTTGGGCAGGCGCCGGTCAGCCCGTCGGCATGGACCACACGCCTGGCCCGCAGACCACTGTTATGCAGAATTGC
This sequence comes from uncultured Collinsella sp., assembly GCA_900550415.1. GTDB lineage: Bacteria > Actinomycetota > Coriobacteriia > Coriobacteriales > Coriobacteriaceae > Collinsella. Next base: position 2,700 of record URSO01000041.1, on the reverse strand, counting down.
GTGATTGCTGCGGCTATCGCCAACAGTGGCGTGGTCATGGACCCGTTCTTTGTGTCCCAGATACTCGCCCCGGACGGAACCGTTGTTAAGACCACGCAGTCCCGCTCTCTGGGCCAGGCTGTCAGCTCTGCCACGGCCGACCAGGTCAAGCAGGCCATGCTCGCCGTCGTCCAGTCCGGTACCGGCACCGATGCCCAGATTCCGGGCGTCAAGGTTGCCGGCAAGACCGGTTCGGCCGAGACCGGCGGCACCAACGTCAACTCTATGTTTGTTGGCTTTGCACCTTACGATTCACCCACGGTTGCCATCTCGGTGGCCCTGGAGGATTTCGACAAACACGACGTCGAGGCGGCCAAGATTGCCGGCATCGTCCTGACCGCGGCGCTCGCCGCACAGGGAGCGTGATGCCCGTGATCAAAGCGGATACTTGGGGCGCGCCGCGGCCGATGAGCTAGCGGCAACGCGCCACATGGCCCCAGCGGCCACACATTTGGTACTACACACATCGTTGAGCGAATAGTTATGTTAGGAGCAGGAATGGAACAGAGGGTCCTCGGGGGAAGATACCTCCTCAAGGATAAGGTGGGAACGGGCGGCATGGCGACCGTCTTCCGTGCACAGGATCAGGTCCTCGACCGCACGGTTGCCGTCAAGATCATGCTGCCGCAGTATGCCGGCGACGCCACCTTCGCCGCCCGCTTTAAGCAGGAGGCCCAGGCAGCGGCCGGCCTGTCCTCCCCCTATATCGTGGGCGTCTACGACTGGGGCAAGGACGGCGACACCTATTACATCGTCATGGAGTACCTGCGCGGTACCGACCTTAAAAGCGGCATCAAGAGCCACGGCGCCCTCGATCCCAAGAAGGTCGCGCAGATCGGCTCGCAAATCAGCTCCGCGCTTTCGGTCGCACACAAGCACGAGATCATCCACCGCGACATTAAGCCGCAAAACATCATGGTGCTGCCCGACGGCAACATCAAGGTAATGGATTTTGGCATCGCACGCGCCAAGAACAGCCATCTCACGCAGGATAACAACGTGCTGGGCACCGCCCACTATGTAAGCCCCGAGCAGACCCGCGGCCAGGACCTCGGCCCCACCTCGGATATCTACTCGCTGGGTGTCGTCATGTACGAGTGCGCCACCGGCCGCGTACCCTTTGACGGCGACGACGCCATCTCGGTCGCGCTCAAGCAGGTCAACGAACTCCCCATCCCGCCGAGCCAGATCAACTCCGGCGTCGATGCCGACCTGGAGCGCATCATCCTCAAGTGCATGGAGAAGGACCCGGCAAACCGCTTCCAGACGGCCGACGAGCTGCGTCAGGTGCTCAACAGCTATCTGTCCGGCCGTGCTGTCAACGTCTCGGAGCCCACGCGCGTCATCGGTGCCGCCGGCGACCTGGGTGCCACCAAGACCCGCGAGCTTTCCGACTCAACGCGCGCTATGGTTCGTCCCGTCTCGGGCGTGAGCGGTCAGAATACCGCCCGCAGCTCGGTTTCGGGCTCCACCGGCTCCTACGAGGTCGAAAAGCCCAAATCCAACAAGAACAAGATCATCGCCGCTGTGGTGGCAGCTGTTGCCGTCATCGGCATCGTTGTGGCCTTTGCTACTGGGCTCTTTGGCGGCGAGCAGGTCCCCGTGCCCGACGTGCTGGGCAAGGACCAGCAGACTGCCGTCGAGCTGATCAAGGAAGCCGGCCTCGAGGTCGGCACCATCGACCAAAGCTACAACGACGATGTCGACGAAGGCGAGGTCGCCGAGCAAACGCCCAACGGCCACACCAAGAAGGCCAAGGGCACCAAGGTGAACCTGGTGATCTCCAAGGGCCCCAAGCCCTCCGAGAAGGTTGAGGTTCCCCAGCTTGTCGGCCTGACCAAGGACCAGGCAGAAGCCGCGCTGGCAAGCGTTGGCCTGAAGGGCAACGCCTCCGAGGAGGCCAACGAGGCCGATGAGGGCCAGGTCTTTGAGCAGGGCACCAAAGCCGGTAAGGAAGTCGAGAAGGGCACGACCATCTCGTATAAGGTCTCGAGCGGCCCGGATACCACGTCCGTCCCCGACCTGACCGACATGACCGAGGCCCAGGCGCGCAACGCCCTCGATATGGCAGGCTTTGGCGTCGACGTGAGCTACCAGGAGAACGACTCGGTTACCGAGGGCACCGTGATCAGCTGGAACCCCAGCGGCAAGCAGAAGCCCGGCGCCACGATTACCGTCGTCATTGCCAAGAAGTCCGGCAAGGCCTCCGTCCCGGGCAACCTATACGGCAAGAGCATTTCCGCCGCCGTTACCGCGCTCAACAACGCCGGTTTCTATAACATTGGCTTCTGTGACCAGAACGGCAATCCCGTGAGCGGTAACGAGGATGCCACCGTTACGGGCGTCTCCCCCACCGGCAAGCAGTCCACCGACAACACGATTACGCTGACGGTTTCGATTTCTGGCTCGGGTTCGGGCTCTGGCTCGGGCACGAGCACGGGCGACGATTCCGGTACGACCAACTAGTCGCCGCCCCACCGCCCATTACGGCTCCCGCCGCAAACATATTCGCTCACAGGCGCCCGCTTGCTCCCCCAGCAAGCGGGCGCTTCGTTTTTGACATGACATGAACCAGAAGAGCCCGGTACCGTGACGGTGTACCGGGCTCGATCAATCTCTGGTGCCCCCGGGCTGATTCGAAAACTCCCCCCCCCGCGGGGA
>URSO01000040.1 GCA_900550415.1 uncultured Collinsella sp. | reverse complement strand
TACCCTGGCCAATGCGGTTGGGGCCGGCGCCCAGGATCATCGCCTTGGGCTTGTCCGCCGGCGTGGTCTCGTCGGGAGCCACGCACTTCTTGGCATCCGGGCTCGTGCGGTAGATGTTCTCGTACGTCTTGTAGTGGTACTCCGTGGCGCTCGAAAACTCCGCAGCGCAGGTATCGACCGTCTTCATGCTGGGAACCACGCCCAGACCCTTGCGATAGGCGCGCACAAAGCGCTCGTCCGAGCCGGTCAGCGCGGCAATCTCGGCGTCGCTCGTGCCGTACTGCTTGAGCAGGCGCATCGCGTCGGCGTCGATATCCTCCACACGCAGGCCGCGGATGCTCTCCTGGACCTGCACCATGTCGTTGATACGGTTGAGGTACCACGGATCGATACCGCAGATGGCATGGATGTGGGCGATGTCCCAGCCACGGCGCAGGGCCTCGACCACAAAGAAGATGCGGTGCTCGGTCGGGGTTGCCACGGCCTGAGCGAGCTCATCGTCGCTCAGCTTGTCGGCACCCTCCTTGCCACCGGCGCAGATGCCCTGGTGACCGTCCTCCAGTGAGCGCATGGCCTTGCCGAAGGCCTCCTCAAAGGTGCGGCCGATCGCCATAATCTCGCCCACGGCCTTCATGCGCGTGGTGAGCGTGGGGTCGGTACCCTTAAACTTCTCGAAGGCAAAGCGCGGCACCTTGACCACACAGTAGTCGATCGTGGGCTCAAAGCAGGCGGGCGTTGCCTTGGTGATGTCGTTGACGATCTCGTCGAGCGTGTAGCCCACGGCCAGGCGAGCGGCGGCCTTGGCGATGGGGAAGCCCGTGGCCTTGGAGGCCAGTGCGGACGAACGGCTCACGCGCGGGTTCATCTCGATGACGATCAGACGGCCGGTCTGGGGGTTCACGGCAAACTGCACGTTGGAGCCGCCGGTCTCGACGCCAATCTTCTCCAGAATGGCGAGCGACGCGACACGCATGCGCTGGTACTCAAGGTCGGAGAGGGTCTGCGCTGGCGCCACGGTGATGGAGTCGCCGGTGTGCACGCCCATGGGGTCGAGGTTCTCGATGGAGCACACGATGATGCCGTTGCCGGCGTGGTCGCGCATGACCTCCATCTCATACTCTTTCCAACCCTCGATGGACTCCTCGACCAGCACCTCATGGGCAGGCGAGAGCTCAAGGCCCTGGCTCACGATGGAGACGAGCTCCTCGTGGGTATGCGCGATGCCGCCGCCGGCGCCACCGAGGGTAAAGCTCGGACGCAGTACGCAGGGATATCCCACGCGCTCGGCGATAGCCTCGGCGTCGGCCACGCTGTAGGCATAGCCCGAGCGCGCGACCTCCAGGCCGATCTCGGCCATGGCCTCGTTAAAGAGTTTGCGGTCCTCGCCGCGCTCGATAGCGGCCAGGTCGCAGCCGATCATCTCGACGCCGTACTTGTCGAGCGTGCCGTCCTTTGCCAGCTCGACGGCGGCGTTCAGACCGGTCTGGCCGCCCAGCGTGGGCAGCAGCGCGTCCGGGCGCTCTTTCTTGATCACGCGCTCGATAAACTCGGCGGTGATAGGCTCAACATAGGTGCGGTCGGCCAAGCCCGGGTCGGTCATGATGGTCGCCGGATTGGAGTTGACCAGGATGACCTCAAAGCCATCCTCCTTGAGCACCTTGCAGGCCTGGGCGCCGGAGTAGTCGAACTCGCAGGCCTGGCCAATAACGATGGGGCCCGAACCAATAACGAGGATGCGCTTGATGTCGGTACGTTTAGGCATGTTAGTTCTCCTCGGTCGCAGCGTTCTCGGACTCGGCGAAATTCCAGCCGGCGAGGCGGTCCTTCGCGGTGTCGATGTCCAGGTAGTTCTCCTCGCCGTCCATGAGTCGCGTAAAGGCGGTAAAGAGATAGTGGGCATCGGTGGGGCCGGGCGAAGCCTCGGGGTGGTACTGGACCGAGAAACACGGGGCGTCGAGCAGCTGGATGCCCTCGGCGGTGCCGTCGTTGAGGTTCACATGTGTCAGGCGAATGCGACCAAAGCGCTCGTTCATCACGACCGGCGCGACGCCGCGACGCACCCAGGCGCGCAGGTCGCCATCGGCCGCATGCTCGGTTTCGCCGCCGGAAAGCTCCGGAATCAGTTTGCCCAGACTGGGGAACAGCAGGCCAAAGCCGTGGTTTTGCGCGGTGATCTCCACGCGACGGCTCACCAGATTCATAACCGGCTGGTTACCGCCACGGTGACCGAATTTAAGCTTTTCCATTTGGGCGCCGCAGGCCAAGCTGATCATCTGGTGACCCAGGCAAATACCAAAGACCGGCACCTTGCCGATCAGCTGCTGCACCTGCTCGTAGGTCTCCACCACGGCATCGGGGTCGCCGGGGCCGTTGGACAAAAAGACGCCATCAGGATTCATGTCGAGCACCTGCTGGGCGGGCGTATCCCACGGCACGACGGTGAGGTCGCAGCCGGCACGGACCAGGCCCTCCAGAATACCGCGCTTCACACCGCAGTCGTAGGCGACCACTTTGTGACGGGCAGGAGCGGCAGCCACAAGCGCAAAGCCATGCGTGGCAGGCAGGTCGGCGGCCACAAACTCGTGAGGCGCGGGACAGCTCACGGTCTTGACCAGGTTCTCGCCCACCAGCGTGGGCGCTGCGTCCAGACGCTCGGCGAGCTCGTCGACGTCGAAGATCTCTGTCGAGATAATGCCCATCTTGGAACCATTGTCGCGCAGATGGCGCACCAGAGCGCGGGTGTCGACACCCTCGATAGCGACGATGCCGTGAGCGCGCAGGTACTCCGGCACGCTGACGGCCGAGCGCCAGTTAGAAGGCGTGGCGCACATGTCGCGAACGATCATGCCGCGCATAGCCGGAGCGCTCGCAGGGCGCACGGCGTCGCCGGGGAAGGCCGACTGGACATCGGTCTCGTCGATACCGTAATTGCCGATCTGCGGATAGGTCATGGTTACAATTTGGCCGGCATAACTCGGGTCGGTCATGACCTCAAAGTAGCCCTCAAGCGAGGTGTTGAAGCAGACTTCGCCGGTCGCGGTGCCCTCGGCGCCGCATGCACGTCCATAAAAAATGGTCCCATCCTCAAGATACAGGATACAGGGACCGCAGGCGCCCTTGCTGGTTTTGGCCAGCATACGCTGGCAAAGCTCGCTGGGCGCGAAGGTGCGGGCGGCAGCGCCCGCGGTATGGTTGTTCGCCATAATTCTCCTTCCCGGTCTCACAGGACCGGCTTAAAGGTGTGTAGTTAGGCCTCGCGGTATTGTAACCGCAAGCATGCCTCATGGCGTTAATTTCATCGAAATGTTTACGAAATGATAATTATGACTTTCTATGCATAATGATTTTTTAATCCCCGTCCCGGAAAAATCATCCCGCGGGGCTTGTGGCTCACGCGGGATGATGGCGTCTTATTTTATCTTGTCCTGCTCCAGCAGTTCGGACGGTGTGCGATCGGGCTTGCCGCCGCGGAAAATCTCGCGGCCATGCAGACGATGCTCCAGGTCACGTTCGGCCTTTTCCTCGTCAATCTTGGTCTGGCTCACCACCGGGTCCTCAATCAACGACGACACCGAGTTCACCTGCTTCTGAATGCGCTCGGCGATGGTGTCATCCATACTCACGATGCGCATCTTCCAGTCGATACTCGTAGCGTTGGATGAGCTCTTGGTCCACACGAACGTCAGGATGGCGCTCTGGTGGCCCTGGGCGGGAAACATGCCAAAGAAGGAATCGTGCTGAATGTTGCTATCCTCGTCGATATAGGCGTGAACGTTATACACCACGCGGTCGATCTTATCGTTGAGCAACGCGTTGGTCGCAAGCGCCGCGGCCTGAATCTGCCCGTTGGACAGCAGCTCGAGCTCGTTGGCAGACGATGTGTCCAACACCGTCACCTCGACCGTGCCCGTACGCTCATCGGCTTCATCGACGGTAAAGTCGAGCGGGAACTGCGTAAAGCCGTTGCCCCACTCAAGGCCGCCCTTCAGCGCCGTCGAAACGGTATCGACCGAAACGCTCTCGGACAGGTTGGCGGTGTTCAGGCGACGCATCACGCCGTAGCCAATCTGCATGCCCACAATCAGCACCAAGATGCCAATGACCACGGCCATCGCGGTCTTCGTAATGGTATGACTCACCTGCGAACCCGAAGGATCATCCTCGGACAGCGGGTCGATATGTTTTGCCTGGCTCGCGCGGTCCTCGCTGCGCAGCTGCGCTAGCGCCGCTTTGTCACCGCGCTTGGCCGCAGCCTCCTTCTCACGCATGCGCTCGGTTCGCTTTTTGGCAAGCGTGGGATCCAAGACACCGGATGCATCGATTTCGGAGAATAACTCCGTCACTTCTTCCGGAGTCAAAGGGTTCTTGTCAGCCATAAACTTCCTGTCATATCAATCAGTCGAGCTCGTGCGCACGCGCACCTTCGAACTGCATTCGATAGTAACGGGCATAGGTGCCGCCACGGGCGAGAAGCTGTTCATGCGTGCCACGTTCCACAACGCGACCATGCTCAACGGTCGCAATCTCATCGGCGTGTTTAATGGTCGAGAGACGGTGGGCGATGATGATTGTGGTACGGCCGCGTGCCAGCTCTTCGAGCGACTCCTGGACCGCCTCCTCGCTCTCGTTATCCAAAGCACTCGTCGCCTCGTCCAAAATCAGGATCTTGGGGTTCTTGAGAAACACGCGCGCAATGGCAACGCGTTGCTTCTGTCCGCCCGAAAGACGGCTGCCACGCTCGCCCACGACCGTGTCATAACCCTGTGGAAGCGACTCGATAAAGGCATCGATGTTGGCGCGACGGGCGGCCTCGGCGATCTCTCCTGCCGTAGCGCCCGGCTTGCCGTAGGCGATGTTCTCGCCAATCGTGCCGTCAAACAGATAGACATCCTGCTGCACCAGGCCGATGGCGCGACGCAGGCTCTGCTGCGTCACATCGCGCACGTCCTGGCCGTCGATGCTAATGGATCCGGCAGCCACGTCATAAAAGCGCGGCAGCAGCGAACAGGTCGTGGACTTGCCGCCGCCCGAAGGGCCAACCAAAGCGATGGTCTGCCCAGGCTTGATGGACAGATTCATATGGTCGATAACGGGACGCTCTTCGGCATCGCCCTCGCCCAGCTCAACGTCCTCGTAGTTAAAGCACACGTCGTGATACTCCACGGCGCCGGCAGTCACCTGCAGATCCGTAGCGCCCGGCTTGTCCTGGATATCCGGCGCGGTCGAGAGCACCTCGTCCATGCGCTTAAAGCCGGCGATGGCCTTCTGATACGTTTCGGCCGAATTGACGAGTGTCTCGAGCGGCGTGCAGAACAGCGAAATATAGAGTGCAAAGGTCGCCATATCGACCGCCTGCAGCTGTCCCTGGGCGACCAGCCAGCCGCCCAGCAGCACCACGATCACATAGAGCACACCCGAGAGCAGGCCATACGTCGCGGTATAGACGCCCATGGCGTGATACATGTTCTCCTTGGACGAAAGATAGCGATTGTTGGAGGCGCGGAACTTGAAGCGTTCGGTCTCCTCATTGGCAAAACTCTTGACCACGCGCATGCCCGCCAGCGAATCCTGCAGCTGCGCATTGATGCCGCTGATCTTTTTGCGGTTGTCGCTAAAGACCTCGCGCATGCGCATGTTCTGCCAAAACATGATGACCGCAAACGCTGCTGTCACCACAGCCATGGCAAGCGCCAGCACCGGGGCGATGGTAAAGAGGATCACAAACGAGCCGATAATCTCGATGCCGCAGATGATGATCCACTCGGGCACGTGATGCGCCGCCTCGCAGATATCGAACAGGTCGTTGACCACTCGGCTCATCATGTCGCCCGAGCTGTTACGGTCGAAGTACGCAAAGCTAAAGCGCTCGTACTGGTCAAACAGGTCCTCGCGCATCTTGGACTCCATGCGGGCGCCCATCACGTGGCCCCAGTAGCTCACAAAGTAGCGGCAGGCGCAACGGATGATATACATCAGCACCAAACCCACCGCGATCATACCGAGCGCCTGCATAATGGCAGCCTGACCCTGGGTAAACAACCCACCGGTCAAATTGCGCAGAATAATAGGAAACGCAAGGTCAATGGCGGCAAGCACCAGAGCGCAAACAGTATCGGCAACAAAAAGCCCCATCTGGGGCTTGTAGTAAGAAAGAAACCTCTTCAGCATAATCACCTTACGCGGTTTTACCAAACCGCGTTTCGTCTCGACGCTGCAAGTGCTCCATTTGAACAATCTAGCCTTCAATCGTCGGTCGCGTATATCCATACGCTTCCCTCCTCTTTTAGGCCACCTTGTCTCAAATGGAGCACTTTCGCTGACTTACACAAACCTGCGGGATCATTCCCGCTCGTTACAGTTCGGCTCCGCCCAGTCTGTGCGCGATGCTATCACAGGCCAAGGCGCCCACGACGGTCTTGGCGTCTTCGATCTTGCCGTCGAGCACGGCGTCGATCAGCTCGTGCAGCGGCACCAGGTCCACGTTGACAAACTCATCATCATCGGGGTTGGGCGCGTCGAACTCGAGCTTGGTGGCCAGGTAGATATGAATGATCTCGTCGCAAAAACCGCAGGACGTGACAATCGACGTCAAAAAGCGAATGCGACCAGCCCTAAAGCCCGTCTCCTCATGCAGCTCGCGTTTGGCGCAATCGAGCGGGTCCTCGCCTGGATCGAGCTTGCCGGCGGGAATCTCGACCGTCACGCGGTCGATGGCGGTGCGGTACTGACGCACCAGTACGATCTTACCGCTCTCGGTCAGCGCCACAACGGCCGCCGCGCCCGGATGGCGAACGATATCGCGGGCGCTGCGGCGACCGTTAGGCAGCTCAACCTCAAGACGGTGAACGTCGAGGATCTTGCCCTTCCAGGCGCACTCCTCCGAAAGAATCTTCTCGTGCAGCTCGGCATCGTACGGGTCGTCGTCGCCCAGCACCAGCGCCGGCTCGTCAGCGACCTCGCCACCAGGTTCGCCCTCGGCGTGCCCATACATGCGGCTGTCCTCCTCGACGATCTGTGCGTCCACGAGCTCTTCGTTCTTCTCGTCCATCCGTCTCATTCCTCTCGGATTTTAGGCATCCCAGGCGTCGCGGCCGCGCAGCGCACGCAGGCCAATGTCGTGACGCAGGGTCTTACCCTCAAAATCAATCTTCTCGCAAGCCTCGTAGGCAAGGTTGCGAGCGCTCTCGAACGTGTCGCCCAGAGCGGTCACGGCAAGCACGCGGCCACCATTGGTCACGAGCTGACCGTCCACCACGGCGGTGCCCGCGTGGTACACGGTCACGTTCTCCATGGCCTCGGCGTCGGCGATACCGGTGATGACCTTGCCCTTCTCGTAGCTGCCGGGATAGCCCGCGCTCGTCAGGACAACGGCCACGGCCCACTCGTCACGCCAGTCGAGCTCAATCTGATCGAGCTCGCAGTTGGCACAAGCCAGCATGACCTCGACCAGGTCGTTCTTAAGGCGCGGGAGCACGACCTGCGTCTCGGGGTCGCCAAAGCGGGCGTTGAACTCCAGTACCTTGGGGCCGGCGGGGGTGAGCATAAAGCCGCCATACAGACAGCCGCGGTAGTCGATACCCTCGGCAGCGAGCTCTGCCACGGTCTGCTCCATGACCGCCACCATGGTGGCGTGCTCCTCGTCGGTCACGATGGGCACCGGGCTGTAGACGCCCATGCCGCCGGTGTTGGGGCCCTTGTCGCCCTCGAGCGCGCGCTTGTGGTCCTGCGAGGTGGCCATGGGGCGCACGGTCTTGCCGTCGGTAAAGGCCAGCAGCGAGCACTCGGGACCAACGAGCATCTCCTCGATGACCACGGTATTGCCGGCATCGCCAAAGGTGCCGCCAAAGCACTCGCGCACGGCCTCCTCGGCCTGCTCAAGTTCGGTCGCCACGATAACGCCCTTGCCCGCGGCAAGGCCGTCGGCCTTCACGACCAGCGGAGCGCCCTGCTCGCGCACGTAGGCGAGAGCCGAAGCCTCATCGGTAAACGAACCATAGGCTGCCGTCGGGATACCGGCGCGCTCCATGAGCTGCTTGGAGAACAGCTTGGAACCCTCCATCTGGGCGCCCTCGGCACCCGGGCCAAAGCAGGGAATACCCGCCGCGCGCACGGCGTCGGCCACGCCCGCCACGAGCGGAGCCTCGGGGCCAATTACCACGAGTCCGCATCCGTGGCTCTGCGCAAACGCCGCCACGGCCGCAGGATCGCAGTCGTCGAGAACAACGTTCTCGCCGCAGCTCGCGGTGCCGCCGTTACCCGGCGCAATGTAGAGCTTGCCGGCGCGCGGTGATGCTGCGAGCTTAGCTGCCAAAGCATGCTCGCGGCCGCCGCTGCCCAACAACAGGATGTCGATGGTTTGAGTGTCCGCCTTCAAGGGTGCCTCCTCTATGGATGAATGGCCCGCTCCGCGCGAGCCCTTTGCAAGCAAATATACCCCTCGGCCGCCCGTCCGGGCTGCAAAGGGGTATATCGCAATAAACAAATAGTCCCGATTACTTCCAGAATCGGTTGATGATCTGCTCGCGACCAGCGCCAACGCCAATGAACGTCACGCGGGTGTGTGCCAGATCCTCGATAAATGCCACGTAGTCCTGAGCCTCCTGCGGCAGCTCGTCAAAGCTGCGGCAACCGGTGATATCGCACTTCCAGCCGGGGAGCTCCTCGTAGATGGGCTTGGCATGCTCAAAGCGCACCTGATGCTCGGGCACGCTGGTGTAGCGCTCGCCATCGACGTCGTAGGCCACGCACACCTTGATGGTGTCGAAAGCCGAAAGCACGTCGAGCTTGGTCAGGGCGATATCGGTGAGGCCGTTGACGCGCGAGGCGTAGTTGGCGATGGGGCCATCGAACCAGCCGCAGCGACGACGGCGACCGGTGGTCACGCCGTACTCATAGCCCTCCTCGGTCAGCGTGTGACCGGCCTCGGACTCGTAGGAAAGCTCGGTGGGCATGGGGCCCGAACCGACGCGGGTGATATAGGCCTTCATGACGCCCAGCACGCGGTCGACATTCTTCATGCCCACGCCGGAGCCGGTGATGGCGCCGCCGGCGGTGCAGTTGGAAGACGTCACGTACGGATAGGTGCCGTGGTCGATGTCGAGCAGCGTCGCCTGGGCGCCCTCAAACAGCAGGTCCTTACCCTCGTCGATCATGTTGTTGAGCAGCAGGCTCGTCTCGGTGATGTAGGGGCGCAGGCGCTCGGCCATCGGCAGGTACTCGTCGCAAATCTGGTCCACGGTGTAGGTGGGCAGGTTGTAGATGAGCTCGAGCTCAGGGTTCACGCGGGCGAGAGCGGTCTCCAGCTTGTCGCGGAACAGTGCCTCGTCCAGCATGTCCTGCATGCGCAGACCAATGCGGGCCATCTTGTCCTGATAGCACGGACCGATACCGCGCTTGGTGGTACCGATGTTCTTCTTGCCGAGCTTCTGCTCAAAGGCGCCATCCAGATCGATGTGGTACGGCATGATGACATGCGCATTGCCGCTAATCTTGAGGTTCTTGGTGGTGATGCCGTCGGCCTCGAACATGTCGATCTCCTCAAGGACAACCTTGGGGTTGACGACGCAGCCGTTACCGATCACCGACACGTGGTCGGAATACATGATGCCGGAGGGCACCTGGTGCAGGCCGTACTTCTTGCCGTTGACGACGATGGTGTGGCCAGCGTTGTTGCCGCCCGAGTAGCGCACGACGGCATCGAAGTCGCCGGCGACCAAGTCGCAAATCTTACCCTTGCCCTCATCGCCCCACTGGGCACCGACCAAAACGGTTGACGGCATGTTTACTCCTTACATTCATGGACTGTCTACGCGCCACGCCGGCACGCAGAAGCACAAAACATTCCCAGTATACCCGTGCAACGGGCGCCTGTCCTACTCCTCGGCATGTGCCCCATCAAGCTCATAGAACTTGGTGGATGCCGGCAGGAACATCAGGTCGACGTCGCCGATCGGGCCCGAACGGTTCTTGGCCACGACGATACGCGTAACGCCCTCGTCGGGTCGATCGTCGCGCGAGGCTTCGGCCTCGTCGGCGGAGCGGTCCAAGAACATAACGATATCGGCGTCCTGCTCGATGGAGCCCGATTCACGAAGGTCGGAAAGCTGCGGGCGCTTGCCGGTACGGGATTCGACCTGACGCGAGAGCTGCGACAGCGCGATGAGCGGGATCTTGAGCTCCTTGGCCATGATCTTCAGACCACGCGACATCTCGGAGACCTCGACGGTACGGCTCTCGGAGCGGCGTCCCGGCGGAGGACTCACCAGCTGCAGGTAGTCCAGGATGATGATGGCCTTCTCCTTGTTGTGGAGCATGCGGCGGCTCTTGGCGCGAATCTCGGTCACTGTGGTGCCGGGCGTATCGTCAATCAGAATATCGAGCTTGGACAAGGTCTGCGTGGCCTCGTTGATATTGGCCCACTGCTCGGGGCTAATGCGGCCCATGCGGAAGTCACTGATCGAAATCATGGCGTAGGCGCAAATCAGACGCTGGGCAATTTCCTTGCCCGACATCTCCAGCGAGAAGAAGCCGACGGTATAACCGGCCGCGGCAGCGTTGAGCGCCAGATTCAGGGCGAACGACGTCTTACCCACAGCAGGGCGGGCGCCGATGATGATGAGCTGGCCCTCGCGAAAACCCATGAGCATGCGGTCGAGTGACGGGAAGCCCGTGGGCACTCCCGCAGCCTGGCCACCGGCCTGGCACACTTCCTCGGCCTCGTTATAGGCCTCGACCATAAACTCGGTCAGCGTCTTGTAGCTCGACTTGACCTCGCGTGCCGTGACCTTGAGCAGCTTGCTCTCGGCCAGCTCCACGACCTCTTTGGTATCGGTGGGAGCGTTATAGGCCAGCGCGTTGATCTCGTTGGTGGCGCCGATCAGCTCACGCAGCATCGAATCGCGGCGAACGATAGCGGCATGGTGCTGCCAGTTGACGAGCGACAGGGTCTGACCCATCAACTCCAAAATGTAGGCCTCGCCGCCCACGGCATCAAGCTTGTTGATGCTTCGCAGGTAATCGATCAGCGAGATGGAGTCGATGGGAATGCGGCTGTTGTACATATCGACCATCGCGGTATAGATGGTCTTATGAATGGGCCGGTAGAAGTCATCGGGCTGCAGCTCGACCTGGGCCTCTTCGACCACCTCGGGCGATAGCAGCATAGCGGCCAGTACATTGGCCTCTGCATCTTGGTTTTGGGGAAGACCCAACTTGGAGCCGCGGTCCTCAACCGTCAGCCCGGTCTCCCTATCGTCGTATGCCATGAGCATCCTCATTCATATCGCTTGCGAGCATCCATAGTATCAGCCACGGTCCCAAAACGCGCCGCGCGCCGCCAATCATCACCGAACCAAACGGATGAACGGTCCTGTGTATAGGACTTCGACGCAACGTTCGCCATGACACTCACTCAGCGCAAATAAAACAAAAGGGCGCCCTGGTTTCCCAGAGCGCCCTTCTTAGAACAAGATTGTTGCGTTGCAGCAAATGCTACTCGGCAGCAGCCTCAGTCTCGACCTCGGCGGTCTCGGCCTCGGCGACCTCAGCCTCGGCAGCGAGCTCCTCGGCGGTAACGCCGACGAGAACGACAACCTCGGCCTTGATCTCGCGGTACAGCGAGATGGCAACGGTGTGGGCACCGGCAACCTTGATGGGCTTACCGAGCTCGACGCGCTTGCGGTCGATGTCCATACCGAGCTGAGCCTTGATGGCATCAGCGATCATAGCGGCGGTAACGGAGCCAAAGAGGATGCCCTCGTCGCCGACCTTGACGTCAACGGTGACCGTCTTGCCCTCGAAGGCAGCCTTGGTCTCGTTGGCGGTAGCCAGGCGGACGGCCTCGCGCTTGGCGATGTTGTTGCGACGCTCGTCAAGCTGCTTGAGGTTGCCCTTGGTGGCGGCAACAGCGAGCTTCTTGGGGAACAGGAAGTTCTCAGCGTAACCCTGAGCGACCTCAACGACGTCACCCTCGCCGCCCTTGCCCTTGATCTCATCGAGAAGAATAACCTTCATGATGCGTCTCCCTTCTTAGCCGCGGTCGCGGTTGCCACGAGAGGAAACCACGGGGACGGTGTACGGCAGGAGAGCCATCTCACGGGCGCGCTTGATGGCGTTGGCGATGTCATGCTGATGCTGCGTGCAAGCGCCAGTGACGCGACGGGGCTTGATCTTGCCACGGTCGGTCATGTACTTACGGAGAAGCTGAGTGTCCTTATAGTCGATGAACTCAGTGTTCTCCTTGCAGAACTGGCAGTACTTACGACGCGGCTGACGTGCAGAAAAATCATTAGCCATGTCAAAATACCTTTCGTTTGGCAACTTCGGCGAACCGAAGCCGCCTCTCACTCAAAAATAGGTGAACAACCCTTAGAACGGGATGTCCTCATCGTAGACGTCGACCGCGGGCGGCGTAGCCACCGGTGCGGCAGGACGTGCTGCGGGCGCGGGAGCTGCGGGGGCGTAACCACCCTGATCGTAGCCACCCTGGCCACCACGGGAGCTCATAAACTCGATCTCATCGACGATGACCTCAAGCTTGCTCCGGCGCTGGCCGTCGCGCTCCCAAGAGCTGTAGCGCAGCTTGCCCTCGATCGCGACCTTGTTTCCCTTTGCCAGGAAACGGCTCACGGCCTCGGCGCGGGTGCCGAACATGGTGCAGTCGACAAAGTTGGGATAGTCCTCCCACTCGCCAGTCTGCGCGTTGCGGCGACGATCGTTCACGGCGACGCCAAAGGACAGAACCTGGGTTCCGCCGGCGGTGGCGCGCAGCTCGGGATCGCGGGTGAGGTTACCGGTGATGTTCACTCGATTGATGCTCATAACTCACTACTTCCTCTTGGGGCACAAGCCCAGTCCAAAACGACAGTCTTACTCCTGGTCGTCACGACGGACGATCATGTGGCGGACCACAGCGTCGGTGATGCGCAGGACGCGATCAAGCTCGGCGATCTGGGTAGGATCTGCGTGGAAGTTGATGAGGGTGTAGTCACCATCGGTGAGGTCGTTGATCTCGTAGGCGAGCTTGCGCTTGCCCCACTCGTCAACGGAGTCGACCTTGCCAGCGCCCTCAGCGATCGTGGTATCGATACGCTTCATAACAGCGAGACGAGTCTCGGGGTCGAGCGACGGGTCAACAAAGAACAGCAGTTCATAAGCCTTCATATTGTCACCTCCTCTGGGCAAATGTGGCTTCAGGTCGTGAAGGTGCGCCTGAAGCAGGAAAAGACTTGGTAATAATATCTTTCAACCTCCCAGGCCGCAAGAATATGCAGCTACAACCTCATGACCTCCACATATGCCCATACTCGCACGACGTTTCATGCGCATTCCAACCAAATGCCGACCAAGAGCTTGACGGATTTGTGGACAAGATACGGTGCCGCGGGGACAAGCTGAGCCAAGCCGCAGGTCAACGGGCACAAGGCTGTGGTCGCAAAATGCATACCAGTGGTCCACAGCAGCACCCATAGATTTTTAAATTCATTGCCAAGTCGCTTATGAATACCCCTTTTGAACAATTGAGCTGATCAACCACGCTGGTCGGAAGCCGTTTTTTGGCACCTCAAACCCCACTGCAACGACAAGCGCGGCCAAGCGTTTTAAAAAATGCCTACTTTTCTGTTTGCACTTTGCGATTCCTCGTGTATACTGACTTTCGCATTTAACGGAGAGTTGTCCGAGTGGCCGAAGGAGCACGATTGGAAATCGTGTAGGCGTCAAAAGCGTCTCCAGGGTTCAAATCCCTGACTCTCCGCCAGTTAATTCCAAAGCAGGCCTTCGAGCCTGCTTTGTTTTTACCCCACGCGGAGGGGTGGCAGAGTGGTTGAATGCGGCGGTCTCGAAAACCGTTTGGCCTGTATAAGGTCACGAGGGTTCGAATCCCTCCTCCTCCGCCATTTTGGTTGAGAAAGCTCCTAGGAATGGGAGCTTTTTTGTTTTGAGTCCCTTACAAGCAAATTCGGCGGAGGAGGAGGGATTCGAACCCGCCCTTCCCTCAAAAACATGTACGTCAGCCTCCAAAACCGACATTTTTCGACATCTTTGAAGGCTGACGTACACGTTTGGATTGAGCTCACGGGAGTGGCACTATTCGGAAGGCGCCTCTTCGTCTCGCATACCTTTCCAGTTGCGGATAAGAGCCTTGCGTAGTTCGTTTTGCTCTCGCTGGTGCCCGGTGTCGGTACAGCGAGGCATGCCGAGTGCTTCGCGAATGTTGTTCATGGCGCGGTGAAAGGCGAGTTGGCTGCCGAACTGAGCCGAAGTGAGCGTAACGATTCGATATCCCATTTGGGAGAGAACGGCCTCTCGCTCCGCATCTGCTCCTTTGCGCTCGAACTCATCGTGAAAACCGCCCTTATATTCGATACCGAGCTCCCTGCGCTTGTAGGTAACGAGCGCATCGATTTTAAGTGTTCGAGCTTTGGCGCAATGCCAGAGACGTTGAGGGATCTCGAGTGGTTTGTTGAGTTCGATACCTCGGATGCCAACGCCGCCTTCGCTTGTTGGGAGTGAGAGGGCGATTGCCGAAGCGGTCTCCATAGGCGAGGCCGAGCGATCGTAGATATGCCTGAGCGCGAGCCGTGCACGTGTGGCACCGGGTTTGCCGGGATGCCGATCGAGCAGTTCGATTATTTCATCCTTGGAGGTGGTGGCTGGTTGCTCGGTATAAGGGTCGGCGGGATTGAGCCTCATGCGATAATCGCCGCAAACTTCATAGCCATATTCGAGATATTCGATCCTATCCATCCACTCGGCAGCGAGCACGAAGGTGAAGGCTTCGTCGGTGATGAAGATTCCGGGCGTCAACTCGTTAATATGCTCGTAGGGAAGATTTTGTCCAAGAATGTGGCAAATGACGCCTTTGGTGCGAATTCGCTCGAATTCGAATACAACCGAGATATCGATAGTCTTGAGCATATCGGACGGAATGCCGCAGTCGATAAGTGCCTGTCGTATGCGCGCAACGCGTTGTTGGGTGGAGATGCCTTGTGCGCCTATCTGGTAGTCGTGCCGCGCAAGAGACTGAACCAAATTCTGGGGTGCATGATGGACAAGCCATGCGGTTTTATGCGAAATGAGAACAGGGGTATCCATTGAGGGCCTCTCGCTCTGAGCCGGTATCCAACTCTTATGTCCGTTGAAGTGGGGAAATCTACCGGATGTGAGTAAATCAACTCACTCATGCTGTGAACCCAATCCAAACATGTACGTCAGCCTCCAAAGATGTCGAAAAATGTCGTTTTTGGAGGCTGATGTACATGTTTTGGACCCCTGGCATTCCAGTAACGCCACGCCCGCGCCCAGTCCCTACCGTTTGCCGAGCAATAGGGTCTCAATCGCCGCCAACCATGTACTATGTACGGGCATTGTTCAAACCCGAGAATCAAAGGACCTCATCTTGCCCGTCGTCGCCGCTATGACTGTTACTTCACACGCCTCGGATACCATGGTCGCTATCCCATTTTGGCTCGAGATGTTCGCCGTTGTCGCGGCATCGATCTCGGGCGTGCTGGTCGCTCGCGAGCACAAGCTCGACCTGGTGGGCGCGGTCGCGCTCGCGGTGGTCTGCGGTCTGGGCGGCGGTCTTTTGCGCGATATGACGCTCCAGGTCGGCAACGTCTACATCCTCAACCAGCCCATGGCACTACTGCTCTCCATCGCCACAGCCGCCATCATCTATATCTTCCCGGCAATCGTCGATAAGCCCGAAAAACTCATTCCCCTGCTCGACATCATCTCGGTCGGCATCTATGCAGCAACCGGCGCGGACAAGGCGTTGGTGTACGGATTTGCGCCCGCCGTATGTATCATGATGGGCTTCTTTACCGCCGTGGGCGGCGGCATGCTGCGCGACGGCTTTATGGGCGTGGTCCCGGGCATTTTCCAACGCACCAACTTCTATGCCATCGCGGCCATCGCCGGATCGGCAAGCTATGTAGCCCTCGTCATGAGCGGCCTCATGAGCAATGTTGCCGCGCTGGTCGTATGCGTTGTCGTGACCATGGGTCTGCGCTGGCTCTCGCTGCGCTTTGACATCAAAAGCCCCACCGAAGAAGATATCGCGCGCTTCTTGCACCGTAAAAAGTAAACAGCACGGCACGACCCTTCGAAATGCAACCGAGAGGTTCTTTTAGAGCGCCCACGCGTTGGGTACCCTGTTAGATACCTGTCGAGTATCTAACGAAGGATTCACTATGCCTTGCAACCAAGTACCGTCGATCCGGCGCCACAAAGCGCAGGCCCGCATCACCATCCTATTCGCGCTGATTGCACTCGCGCTCACCGCACTTCCCACGGTGTCGTTCGCCGGCACCGACACCGCGGGAAACGTGCTCGCAACCGAAGTTGACTCAACTCCGTCCGGTATCGAAGGCGACCTGTACTGGGCCGGCCAAAGTCTCAACCTAGACGACGCCTCCATCGGCCGCGATATTATCGCGGCGGGTGAGAACCTGTCGATTCGCGATTGCACCGTAGGCGGCGCCGTTCGTCTGGCAGCACGCACCATCGATATCGCCAAAACCGCAATCGATGGCAGCGTCACGGTGGCCGGCCAGCACGTCGTGCTCAACACCGGCAGCACCGCCAACTGTTTTTACGCGGCGGGCGAAACGGTCGCCCTGCGCGGCTCCGCCAAATCGGCGGCGCTTGCCGGCGACACCGTTACCATCGACGGCACCGTCGATGGCAATGTTGAAGTCTGGGCCGACAAGCTCATCCTGGGTAAAAACGCCCGCATCACCGGCACGGTGAACGCCCACGTCTCACAGGACCCCGAGCGGGCCGAGGGCGCTCAGGTTGGAGCCCTCAAGATCGACCGGACCGAGAACGAGAACACCTCTACGGTCAACGACATGATCGGCGGCATCGTTGCCGCAGCGCTTTCCACCTGCTTTGTCGCTATCCTGCTTGAGCTTGTCTTTCCGCGCGCAACCGCCAGCGCCGCTGGCATGCTCCATCAGCATCCCATGCCACTGTGGGTAAGTGGCCTTCTGGGCACGGTCGCCATCGCTCCCGCCGTCCTGCTGCTTATCATCTCGATTGCAGGCCTGTCGCTCGCCGGAGCCCTCATGTGCAGCATCATCGGCATCGCTTTGGTCTCGGCGGCATTTACGGGTACCGCGATCGCACGCATGGTCGGACACAACCAAAACCGCTTCGCCATGGCCGCCGCGGGCGGTATCGTCGCGGGCGCGCTCACGGCACTTCCTCTTATGGGCAACTTTGTCAGCGGCGTAGCCTTCGTCTTCACGCTCGGCTACGTCATCCAAATCATTTGGCACAACGCCCACCTCAAGCCGCAGCAGCCGGCTAACACGCCAGGCCTTCCCACCGCCTAACCACCAACCACCACAAAGGGGACAGGCACCTTTGTGGTGGCGTAGGCCGCCTCAATCCCCATGCACCAAAAAGGGCGCCGACCATTGCGGTCGACGCCCTTTCTCATTAAAGCTATAAAGCCCGGCGCTTATTTGTTGACCTGACCGGCACGGACGGCGGCCTTCTTGCGGTCGGTGGCGTTGAGCAGACGCTTGCGCAGGCGAATGTTCTTGGGAGTAATCTCGACCAGCTCGTCGTCGGCGATGTACTCCAGCGCCTCCTCCAGCGAGAAGGTGCGGGGCGGCACCAGCTGGACGGAGATATCGGAGGTCGAAGAGCGCTGGTTGCCCAGGTTCTTGGTACGGGCAATATTGACGACCATGTCGCCGGCCTTGCTGCGCTCGCCCACGATCATGCCCTCGTAGCACTCAGTGCCCGGCTCAACGAACAGCTGGCCGCGCTCCTGCAGCGTACCCAGAGCGTAGGCGACGGCCTTCTCGGTGGTCATGGAGATCATGGCGCCGTTCTGGCGGTTACCGATCTCGCCGGCATAGGGGCCGTACTCCAGGAAGGTGTGGTAGAACACGCCCTCGCCGTGGGTGACGTTCATGATGCGGTTCTTAAGGCCCATGATGCCGCGGGTCGGGATCTTAAACTCGAGGTGCGTCACGATGCCCGAGGTATCCATGCTCGTCATGATGCCGCCGGAGGTGCCGAAGACCTCAACGACCTTGCCCGAGTACTCGTCCGGGCACTCGACGACGGCCTGCTCGACAGGCTCCATCTTGTTGCCGTTCTCGTCCTTCTTAAACAGAACGCGGGGACGGCCGACCTGGAACTCAAAGCCCTCGCGGCGCATGGACTCCATCAGGACGGACAGGTGCAGGATGCCGCGGCCCGAGACCTCGACGCCGCTCTTGTCCTCGAGCTCCTCGATCTTCATGGTCACGTTATTCTCGGCCTCGTTGAACAGGCGCTCCTTGAGCTGGCGGGCGCCCACGATGTCGCCGTCGCGGCCGACGAGCGGGGAGGTCGAAGCCTCAAAGACGATGGACAGGGTCGGCGGGTCGATCTCGATGGGCTCGAGCTCGACGGGGTTCTCGGGGTCGGTGTAAACATCGCCGATATCGGTGCGGTCGATGCCCACAACGGCGGCGATGTCGCCGGCGCCGACTTCCTGGCACTCGGTGCGGCCCAGGTAGTCGAAGGTGAAGAGCTGCTTGACGGTAGCGGTGGCGCTGGAGCCGTCGTTCTTCACAACCAGAATCTGGTCGCCCTGGTGAATGGCACCGGAATACACGCGACCGATGCCGATGCGGCCAACGAAGTTGGAGTGGTCGATGGTCACGCACTGCATGGCCAGCGGGGCGTTCTCGTCAACCTCGGGCGCGGGCATGTCGTCGATGATCATGTCGAGCAGCGGATACATGTCCATGTTGCCGTCGTTGGGGTCAAGGCGGGCAAAGCCGTTCATGGCGCTGGCGTAGACGACGTGCTCCATGGCGAACTCGAGCTGGTCGTCGGTGGCGCCTAAGTCGGCCATGAGGTCCAGGCAGTCGTTGTAGGCCTTCTCGGGGTTGGCGCCCGGACGATCGATCTTGTTGATAACGATCATGATCTTAAGGCCGGTGTCGATAGCGTGACGCAGCACGAAGCGGGTCTGGGGCATGGGGCCCTCAAAGGCGTCGACCAGCAGCAGGGCGCCGTCGGCCATACGCAGCACGCGCTCGACCTCGCCGCCAAAGTCGGCGTGGCCCGGGGTGTCGATGACGTTGATCTTGACATCCTTGTACTCGATAGAGATGTTCTTGGCGAGAATCGTGATGCCGCGCTCGCGCTCCTGGTCGTTGGAATCCAGGACACGGTCCTCGACCTGCTGGTTGGCACGGAAGGCGTCCGTGGCACGCAGGAGCTTGTCGACCATCGTCGTCTTGCCGTGGTCGACGTGGGCGATGATGGCGATGTTCCTCAGATTGTCTACGCGCATGTAGTTCCCCTATCTTCTATCCATATACAAACGGCACGCGTATGCGGCCCGCCCAGCGATACAACGCTCAGCGGGAATATTGAGCCTTTTACCGAAAACTCGTTTATTTTAGCGATTTTAGATGAGAGGGGTTTCCTCACCTGCAGGTTCAGGGTCGCTCCACATAAAACCATCGCCGGCACCCATGCCCTCATACAGCACGTATGCCGAAAAACCGCTCTCGAGCGTGGTTTCGAAGAAGCTCACGAGCAGGGCGTCGTGATAGCCGCCGTCAATCTCAACGCAGCCGGTGTAGCCGATGGCATAGCGGGCGATACGGCCCAGGCCCTCGTCCTTAAGACCCATCTTGTGCTCGGAGATAAAGTTGGTAGCCGCCTCGAGGCACGCCTCTTCGCCATCCTCATCGAGCGCCGCCAGATAACGGTTGGAAGCGGCATCCTCAATTGCCACGACCACGCCAGGGTTTTCACCGGCGGCCAGGTCGTCCAAGAACGCACCGATCAGGTCACACACCATGGCGTCGAGCTCGGCGGAGACGTTACCGGCGTCCTGCATATCCTGTGCCATCTTTAGACCTTCCCATCGAGTCTGGCGTCGTTACAGTTCTTGCGCCTCGGCGGCGATCTTGGCGGCAGCGTCGCGGGCGCGCATCATATCCATCGCGCGCTTGTCGAGCACCTTGATCTGACTGGTCAGCATTACCGCATCGACCACGCCCCAGATCACGAGGCCCGTAGAGATCGAAAACCCAAGCGCACCAACTGTACCACGAAGGCGCGAGCAGATTGCCGCGACAAGGGCGGAGATGACAACCATCTTGATAAACGAGCCGCGGCGTTCGCGAAGCGTGCGGGCCTGCGTCACATAGGCAATGCGAGCCGCCTCAGAAGCCTCCGAGCGCATCTGGGCCTCGCGGGCGATCGCAGCCGCCTCGGCCGACATACCGCCGGCCATCAGCGAACACTCCGCATCCTGGCCGCCCCGCATTTAGAAATCATCGGGGGAGAGCGTATGGACGAACTCGTCGAACTTCTCGAACTCCTGCTCGTCGTCGACTTCCTCGGCGTGGGTAGAAACAGTGCCCAGGCGATTCATGATGTCGTCCTCCACAAACATGGGGGCATTGCTGCGCACGGCAAGAGCAATGGCATCACTGGGACGGGCGTCGATCTTGCACTCGTCACCATCGGCCAGTACGACGATCGTCGCGTAGAACACCGGCGGCTCGGCGCGAACGATCTCGATGCGCTCGAGCTTGGCGCCCAGGGCGCCAACAGTATCGAGCAACAGGTCATGGGTAATCGGGCGCTCGGCTCGGCCGCTATCGAGGCCACGGCTGATTGCCGCAGCCTCAAACGAACCAGTCTGAATGGAAAGGGAACGCAGCGGCGCGGGCGAGTCCGATTTGCTGCTGCGCTCACGAAGCACGATAAGCGATGGCACGGGACCGGCGGCCATGACGATGGTCTCTATGTCGACACGAACCATGGAACACCTCCGGTACGTAGCGGTTAACACGCGGCAGCCCGCCGCATTGAATAGCTATACTACCCAATCTTTCGCACAGCACACAAAACCAAAATGAGATTTATCGCAGACAAGAAAAAAGCCCCGAGGCAACGCCCCAGGGCTCTTCACAGTTTTGATGGTGGACCTGACAAGATTCGAACTTGTGACCTCCCGGTTATCAGCCGGACGCTCTAACCAACTGAGCTACAGGTCCATCATGGTGGAGGTTAGGGGGATCGAACCCCTGACCTCAGGCTTGCAAAGCCCGCGCTCTCCCAGCTGAGCTAAACCCCCACGGAGACAGTAATAAACACCCCAGCGGCGACTCGGCTCTCGCTGGGGTGTTTATTGCGAAAGAAAGTGGTGGACCTGACAAGATTCGAACTTGTGACCTCCCGGTTATCAGCCGGACGCTC
>URSO01000039.1 GCA_900550415.1 uncultured Collinsella sp. | reverse complement strand
GGCGAGACGGTGGGCGGCGCACTGCTGACCAACGCGCGGCAGGCGGACGCCGCCAACCGCGCCCTCAGCGCCGTGGCGGAGGCACGGAGCGCCCTGCGCATCGGCATGACCCCGGACGTGGTGCTCACCGATGTGGTCATGCCGGGAAAAAATGGGCTGGAAATGATCGCCAGCCTGCAGGGAAAGACGCAGGCGAAGTTTATCATTCTTTCCGGCTATCAGGATTTCGATTACGTGAGAGAGGCGCTGCGGCTGGGCGCGGCGGACTACGTGCTCAAGCCGGTGGAGACCAAGCGCCTGGAGAAGGCGTTGGACAAGGTGGCTACCGCTATGTCGGCCCGCACGCCCGCGCCCGTGGCGGAGCGCGTTATGCGCCTGTCGGTCGAGCGCGGCGGCAAGCGCGCGTTCATCCCCGTGAGCGACATTGTCTACATAGAGGCCAAGGCGGACTACTCCAGCGTGATCACCGCTGCTGGCAGCTATTTGGTGAACGAGTCCATCTCGTCTCTCGAACGCCGCCTGGCGCCGCAGGGCTTTATGCGCGTGCACCGCAGCTTTTTGGTGAATCTGGACGATGTACATGATATCGAGGTGTCGCGTTCTGGCCTGATGGACCTCAAGGTCGAGCGGGTGGATGCTTCGGTGCCCGTGTCGCGCCGCCGCGCGTCTGAGGTCAAGGTTCGCCTTGGTCTGGCGTAGACGTTGCACCGCCTTTACAGAACGCTGGGCGAATGCTGACGGGCGCGGGCGGGAATGTGCCCTACCATGTCACGGTATGAATGCGTGCGAATGCGACGCGCCGCTAAGAGGGGAGCCATAGATGAAATTCACCAAGATGGAGCGCAACTGGGTCATGTATGACGTGGGCAACTCCGCCCTTGTCCTGCTCAACACCTCGATTGTGCCTATCTATTTCAACGCTATCAACACCGGTGCGTCTTCTGCCGAGCTGGTGACCGCGTGGGCCAACGCCCAGACCGTGGCCTCCCTGATCGTCGCTTTGCTCATGCCTATCCTGGGTTCGCTGGCAGACTATGCGGGCAACAAGATCAAGTTCTTCACCGGGTTCTTCCTAACAGGCGTGGTGCTGTGCCTGGCGCAGGCCATCCCCATGTCTGCTATGGCGTTTCTGGTGGTCTACGTGCTGTGCACCATCGGCCTTAACTCGTCCATGACGTTTTACGACGCCATGTTGCCAGATGTCACCACGGACGAACGCATGGACCGGGTGAGCTCTTCCGGTTTTGCCTGGGGGTACGTGGGCTCCACCATTCCCTTCATCCTGTGCATCGCCCTCATCTTCGGCGGCCCCAGCATCCTGGGCCTGGATACCCTTACCTGCACGCGTCTGACGTTTATCATCACCGGCGCATGGTGGCTGGCGTTCACCGTTCCGCTGCTTCGTACCTACCAGCAGCGCTACGGCAAGGAGCGCGAGCACGGGGCGCAGGGCGTCTTGCACAACATCGCCAAGACCTTCACCGGGCTTTTGGACACGTGCCGCCGCATCGCGCACGATCGCGTGCTGCTGGTCTTCATGATCGCGTTTTTCTTCTACATCGACGGCGTCCACACCGTCATCTCCATGGCTACCAGCTACGGTGCCGCATTGGGTATCGATTCCACGCAGCTGGTGTTGGCGCTTCTGGTCACGCAGTTTGTCGCCTTCCCGTCCGCCATCATCTACGGCAAGGCAGCCGGCAAGTTTGGCACCCTGCGCATGATCATCGTGGCGGTTGCCGCTTACGTGGGCATCGTCCTGTTTGCGGCGTTCTTCTTGAAGTCCGCTACGGAGTTTTGGATCCTCGCCATTCTAGTGGGCATGTTCCAAGGCGGCGTGCAGGCGCTTTCGCGCAGCTACTTTGGCAAGATCATCCCCAAGGAGCATTCAAACGAGTACTACGGCTTCTTTGATATTTTTGGACGATACGCTTCGGTCATGGGCACTCTGCTAGTATCTGTTGTGACATCGCTCACGCACGATCCTTCTTTAGGAGTGCTTTCCATCGGGATCTTGCTGGTTGTGGGCTTTGTCATGCTAGTAAAGCTCTCCAGCATGCAGAAGGCGGCAGCCTAAAGCTCGCATGCCGCAACGAGTGCGCTTCTCTATGGACGGAGGGCTTGCTGGCAACAGTAAAGCCCTCCGTTTTTTAGTAGAAGGTGACCTTATTTGAAATCTCAATACATCGCCCGCGTTGGTGTTATCGCGGCCGCGTACGCTGCGTGCACCCTGGTGACCATGCTCTTTTTGGGCAGCCTTGCATGGGGCCCCATCCAGTTCCGCGTCTCAGAGGCGCTATGCGTGCTGGCGCTCTTCACCCCCGCGGCCGTCCCCGGCCTTACGCTGGGCTGCGTGATCGCCAACGTTGCCAACATCGTGCTTTCCGGCACCGGTATGCTGGGCATGCTCGACGTGGTCTTTGGCTCGCTGGCAACCTTTTTGGGCGCGCTGTTCACGTGGAAGATGCGCTCCCGTCCGCTAATCGCGCTGGCTGGCCCCGTGCTTGCCAACGCGCTCATCGTTCCGGCGTACCTGCCCCTGCTGCTGCAGGGCATTGGTTTTTACACCATTCCCTTCACGTCGATTTCCCTAGATGGCTCCTGGGGCCTTATGTACCTCTTTGGTCTTGTGACCACGGGCGCGGGCGAAGCGGTTATCATGTATGTGCTGGGCTACCCGCTGCAGCGCTCGCTGGCAAATACGCCGTTTATGAAGCGCGAGCTCGCTCAGATGGGTACAACAGCTAAGTAGTTGGCTCTCGGGCACATTTAGCCCCGCGCCAACGCGTACGCACTCCAACACGTTGGCGCGGCGGCTTTTGCTTGCCGCCCCTTTCGATAGCTGCAATGGAAAGGGATGAGTGGCTATGAAACCTGCGATCGTGATTCCCACCTACTGGGCGGGCAATCATGAGGACACGCTGGCCCCCGGTGCCTACGACCACTCTACAAGCCTTACCGCGGAACGCCCCGAGCTTGAGCGCTGCCTGGCGTCCCTCGAGCAGGTCCGCGGGCTGCCGCGTATCATCCTGCTTGTGATATGCCCCCTTTCCGCCACGCGCGACGTCACGCTGCGCATCGAGCACATCCTCTACAACCACCCCGATCTCAACGTCACCCTCCTCACCAACATCGAGGCCTCCCGCATCATGGATCGCGTGAGCGAGCTTGCACCCAAGATCAAGGGCGAGGCCGTGTCCCTGCGCGGCTACGGCGCCATTCGTAACATGGGCCTGGCGGCCGCCGCCATCCTGGGCCATGACGCGGTGGTTTTTTTGGACGATGACGAGGTGGTCCTCGCCCCGGACTTCATGGAGAAGGCCCTCTACGCCCTGGGGGCCGAGACGCGTCAGCGCCTGCCTATCCTCGCCAAGAGCGGCTACTTCTACGATAACGAGGGCTCTCCCTTGGCGGATACCACCCGTGCCGGCATCACCCAGCGTTGGTGGACCAAGCGCATAGAGTTCAACCGCTGGATGAAGAAGGCCCTTGCCGCCACCAGGATCTCGCGCTCAAACTACGTGTGCGGCGGCTGCATGGCGCTGCATGCCCGCGCGTTCACCCGCGTGGCGTTTGACCCCTTCATCACCCGCGGCGAGGACCTTGACTACCTATTCAACATGCGCCTGTTTGGCTACGACGTCTGGTTCGACAACGCATGGGTGGTCAAGCACCTGCCGCCGGCGGGCACCGAGAGCGCGCCCCGCTTTATGCAAAACGTCTACCGCTGGTATTATGAACGGGCAAAACTGACGTATGCCAGCAGGCAGAAGGAATACAACCAGGTCACGTCCGCCTCGCTCATGCCCTATCCGGGTCCGTGGATCTCGCCGGGTCTGGACGAGCGCGTGCGCAAGACCTCCCTTGCCCGCGCCGTGTTCACTCGCGAGCGCCGCGCGTATTGGGACATTTGGCGCCATGGTCGCGAAGATGCGGAACGCTATGCCGCGGACAACGCCGACCAATACCTGAAATTCCAAAGCTTCTGGCCGAGTATCATGGACGGCTTGTGGGGAGATATCTCGCTTGCCGCCATGCTGGAGCGCCGATGAACGATAAAAACAAGTCTTTTTTGGGGGTAGCACGTTCAGCGCTGCTGGTGAGCATTCCGTTGCTGCGCGTTGCCGCCGCGGTGTGCGCGCTTGCGCTCGCCGTCTATCTTGTCTACTCCATTATCGAGGGGACGGAATCCATTCTCACGCTGGTGGCGTGCGCGCTTATGTGCGTCTTCCTGCTCATCTTCGCCCACCTTTGCCTCAACCCGGATACCCTGCGCTCCCAGTACGCCGAGCAAACGCTTTCCATCGCGTCGGAGATGCTTGAGGATATTCGCGATGGCCTTACGCCCGAGAGCGCCGAGGCCATTTGCCGGCGCCTGCTGCCCGAGACCCGCGCGATGACCATCGCCGTGACCGACCGCGAGCGCGTGCTTGCCTGCATGGGCGCGCTCGCAGAGCAGTTTCCACCCGGGTCTCCCATCCATACGCCCGCGACGCGTTATGCCTTGGACCACGGTTTGGTGCAGTCGTTTACCAACGCCACGCCCACGTTTAGCGACTCCCTTACGGCCCCGCCGATCCCGGCGGGCATCATCGCCCCGCTCAAGGTTCGCGGCAAGTCAGTGGGAACGCTCAAGTTCTATTTCAGCAGCCCGCACGCGGTCAATCGCACGCAGTACGCTTTGGTGTCTGGTTTTGCGGAGCTGATCTCTACCCAGCTGGCCACGCATGAGCTGGAGCGCCAAGACGAGTTGACGGCGCGCGCCGAGCTTCGCGCCCTGCAAGCGCAGATCAACCCGCATTTTCTGTTCAACACGCTCAACACCATCGCCGCGCTTACGCGCACGGAGCCCGCTCGCGCACGCGAGCTGCTTCGCGACTTCGCGGCGTTTTACCGCTCTACGCTCGATAACTCCGGTTCGCTGATCCCCATCTCGCGCGAGCTCGCCCAGACCAACCGCTACCTTACGTTTGAACGCGCTCGCTTTGGCGATGACCGCATCATCGCGACCATGGATGTCGAAGAGGGGGTCGAGGACGCCCCGGTGCCCGCTTTCATCATCCAACCATTGGTGGAGAACGCCGTGCGCCACGCTATGAAGGACGAGGGCGCGCTGCATATCGCGGTGAGGGTACGCTCAGAGGGCGGCGAGGGCATTTGCATCGAGGTGAGCGACGACGGCGCCGGCATGGATCGCGACACCGCTGCGCGTCTGTTCAACGCGTCACTCCCCATGCCCGATTCCCAGTCGCCCCAGGGCGGCGGCGCGGGCGTGGCGACGCGCAACATTTCAGAGCGCATCAAGCGCTTCTACGGCCCCCGCTCCAGCGCGGAGGTTTCGTCCACCCCCGGTGAGGGCACCACCATTACGCTGCACCTTGATTTGCAAGAAAGTATGTTCGCGTAAGGGTTCTTACTTCGGGGTAGAATGGTATAACGCCGTCTCATCGCTCGTGCTTGGATGAGAGGCGTGACGCACGGGATATTGTTGTTGGAAGGAATGTACGTATGCTGCGTGCAATGATCGTTGATGATGAGGCGCCAGCCCGTTCCGAGCTTCGGTTCCTGCTTGAGCAGACGGGGAAGATCGGTTCGATCAACGAGGCGTCGAGCGTTCGCTCGGCAATAGAAATGCTGATGGAGAATCGGGTGGACGTTGTGTTCCTGGATATCTCCATGCCGGGCGCATCGGGCATTCAGCTCGCTGAGGCGCTGCACAAGCTCAAGAACCCGCCCGCCGTGGTCTTTGTGACCGCCTATAGCGACCATGCCGTTGAGGCGTTTGATGTCGATGCCACCGATTACCTGATGAAGCCGGTTGAGGAAGCCCGTTTGGATCAGGCGATCAACAAGGTGCTCGCGCGCGTCAAGCCCACATCGGACAGTAGCAAGAGCTCTATCGAGCGCATCCCCGTCGAGAAGGGTGGCCGCAAGGTCCTTATTCCCGTCGACCAGATTCGCTACATCATGGCCAAGGACGATTATTCCTGCATCTTCACGGAGGACGATCGATACCTGTCCACCACCTCGTTGGCACAGTTTGAATCGAAGCTGGGCGACTTTGGGTTCTTTCGCGTGCACCGTCGCTACATTGTTAACCTCGCCAACGTCGAGGACGTCGAGACGGTGCCCTCTGGCGCTATTCAGCTGGGCGTGTCGGGTGTAGATGACCGTATCCCGGTTTCTCGTCGCAGGGTGGTTCCCCTCAAGAAGGCGCTCAATCTGTAGCGAGGAATTGAAAGAGCATAGAAAAGAGGCTTCCATGCAGATTCAGGAAGGGCATGCCAAGCGCATCGATATTGTTTCTGATACGCACGGACACCTCTCAGCGGAGCTCCTTGAGCAGATCGCCGGTGCGGACCTTATTGTCCATGCCGGCGATCTTACGTCTGAGATGGATTACGAGCACCTGTGCTGCATCGCCCCGGTGCGCGCGGTGCTGGGCAACAACGACTACTATCGCGACTACGGTCCGGATGTAGCGCGCCTGTGCGAGTTCGACTACGAGGGGCTGCGTTTCGCCGTCGCTCACTATCAAGAGGATTTGCCCGTTACCGGCGTGGACGTTGCCGTGTGCGGCCACACGCATCGTTCCAAGATCGAGAGATCTTGCGGACGCCTGCTGATCAATCCAGGTTCCGCCACGCTGCCGCGAGGGACAAGGACGCCGAGTATCGCGCGTCTCTATGTAGGTGATGGCGCTGTTATGTCGGCAGAGATCATTCCGTTGAAGTAGGGGTGGGCGCGCCGGCTTTTACGGCGAAGCCGTTGCGTTACGGCTGGTTGTGGACGTCTTGTGCATGGCCGCAAACTTTTTCTAAAAAAGTTCTTGCGTGCAAAACGCACCTCTGTATATACTAGTCCCCGCAGCAATTCGCTGAGGGGAGTTAGCTCAGTTGGTTAGAGCGCCGGCCTGTCACGTCGGAGGTCGCGGGTTCGAGCCCCGTACTTCCCGCCAACGCAATTAAAGCCACGTCTTCGGACGTGGCTTTTTGCGTTTGATGCACTTTGTTTCGATAGAACGATCGCCCTGGCGCATCTTCGCCCAGAATCCCCGCCCCTTCGGGAACGCAAGTAAAATCTAATAAGCATATCTGTCTAAACAACAGCTTTGTTGCGCAACACCTGTTCAACGAGACAGGGGGTTAGGTTATACTAAATTGCACTGTAGGCCGCATCTGATGCATTTCGCTCCAAGCGCGGCATTCAGTGGATATCCGATTTACCATTTGGATGTCCTGCGGTCATTTAGCGTCTCGACACAAGCTCGGCCCCGGAGCTCGTTCGAGCTGTTCGTATTCCTTGAAAGGGGAAAAATGGACATATCGAGGAAGACTGATTACGCCCTTCGTATGTTGGCGATGCTTGCCGAGGATCCGGAGCGTTTGCTTTCTGTTCGCACCGCTGCCGAAGAGGTCAATGTTCCGTATTCGTTTGCCCGCTCGATTCAGCACGGTTTGGTCCAGGCCGGTATTGTGGAGAGCCTGCGTGGCGTCCACGGTGGCATGCGTCTCAAGGTCAGTCCGGACGACGTCACCATTCGTCAGGTCGTCGAGGCCGTTCAGGGCCCTATGGTTATGAATGATTGCACCGCACCCGATGGCGACTGTGCACGCATGGGCACGTGCTGCTATCATCCCCTGTGGGCCGGAGCTCAAGCGTTGATGCGCGACTACCTCGATTCCGTTTCGCTCGGCGACATCGTCGCTCACCGCCAGTTCCCGGCCGTCGATTCCAAATTCGCCGACCGCGACGCGTTTCCCGAGTACGCCACCTGCGCGTTCGCTTGCCGGGAGGAATAGCGCCGCATAAGGAGCATAGATATGATTCAGGACCCCTTTCGTTCGATGATTCGTTCGGAAGGGGTCCTGCGTTATCGCGACCTTCCGTGGCGCCGCACGCGCGATCCGTACATCATTTGGCTTTCTGAGGTCATGCTGCAGCAAACACAGGTGCCGCGCGTGGAGACGCGTATGCCGGCGTGGCTCGATCGCTTTCCGACCGTGCAGGCGCTTGCCCAAGCCGCGCCTTCCGATGTTTTGGACGCTTGGCAGGGCATGGGCTACAACCGACGCGCTCTGGCGCTCCACAAGGCCGCTCAGCGCGTTGTGGAGGACTGGGACGGTGAGTTTCCGCGTGAGACGCGTGACTTGGTCGCTTTGCCTGGTATTGGCCCGGCAACGGCGCAAGGTATCCGGTCGTTTGCGTTTGACCTTCCAGGCGTGTATCTGGAGACCAACGTGCGCACGGTCTTTCTGCATCACTTCTTTCCCGATGTACCGGCTGTTCCCGACCGCGAGCTGGTGCCGCTGATTCAGGCGGCCTGTCCGGCGGTCCCCGGTGCGGCGACCGACGAGATCGCTCCCTTTGCCGTGCCGCTCGATGATGCCGACACGCCACGCGCGTGGTATTACGCGTTGCTGGATTACGGCGCATATCTAAAAAAGACGTTGCCCAATCCGTCCAGGCGCTCGGCGGGCTATAGCCGTCAATCAAAGTTTGAGGGCTCACGTCGCCAAAAGCGCGCGCATATCGTGCGCATGCTGCTGGCTGCGCGCGATGGGCAGCCGGCGGGGATTACGCTTGCTGATGCCGTGGTGGGCGTTAACGATATGGAAGCGGCGGCTGGGCGCGGGCCGGTCGAGCGCGAGCTTGTCGCGGGCATTCTGGCCGACCTGGAGCGTGAGGGCTTTTGCCGAGCCGAGGGCGATCGCTGGCTGAGCATCTAGCCCGTGCAAATCTGAAGAACAGGATTGTAAGGTTTAGATTTCCGACATGAGGGCATCCTAAAGACGAGGCCGCTCGAAGCCTACGGGCGGCATGCGTTGAAGGGAAGTACACCTATGGATTTTGAGAATTCCCAAACCAAGAAGAACCTCGAGACCGCTTTTGCCGGTGAGTCCCAGGCACACACCAAGTATCGCTACTATGCCTCCAAGGCAAAGAAGGACGGCTACGTTCAGATCTCGAACATCTTTGCCGAGACGGCTGGCAACGAGTCCGAGCACGCCAAACTGTGGTTTAAGTATCTGCACGATGGCGCCGTTCCCGGCACTCTGGATAACCTGCGCGATGCCGCCGCGGGCGAGAACTACGAGTGGACCGAGATGTACGACGAGTTTGCCAAGACCGCCGATAAGGAGGGCTTTGCCGAGATCGCCGCGAAGTTCCGCGGCGTCGCTGCCGTCGAGAAGGCTCACGAGGAGCGCTACAACAAGCTCGTCGAGCGCATTGAGTCGGGTGAGGTGTTTGAGCGCGAGGGCGTAAAGGTGTGGAAGTGCCTGAACTGCGGGCACCTGCACGTTGGTGCCGAGGCGCCTGAGGTGTGCCCGGTGTGCAACCACCCGAAGGCGTACTTTGAGGAGCAGGTGGTGAACTACTAGCGCTTGGTGCCGGCTGCTGCGGAGCGCAGGGCGGGAGGCCGGATCGCCTTCCCTCCCCGCTCACGGCTCCGCAGGGTCGCGTTGAGGGAAGACGATCCGGCCTCCCGCCCTGCGCTCCGGCTTCGGGTCGTTGCGTGCTCGCTACAGAAAAGCTGATATTAAAGGTTGTGTGCCGCCCCTTTTTGGGACGGCACGTTTTTGTGGGGTCCCGGTCTCCACAATTTTCGTCAAGCTATTGGTTAGATTTTGGTCAGTTGGCGTAAGGGCGGAAGGCCAAAAGATTGTTGGCGAAAAAAGCTCAGAGAAAGTGCTGGTAGGGGAGTTGTTGAGCTTTTCGACAGCTTTTGAGCAAAAGAAACTTTGTGGCTATTGCCGGCGATTGCGTTGTCGCGGTCATGGCGGTGCGGGATGCTGGTCGTAAGCGTCGAATGCTCCGATTTTGGAGGCCAGCATGGATCTGTTTCTTGAGACTCCGCAGCAACAAGCTGAGCGTATGCTGCGTCAGCAGCAACGACTCATGGAGATACAAATGCAAGGGGCGGCAGTCCAGCCCTTTGCGCAAAATGTCGTGCCCGCTGCTGTACCTGCAGCTGTGCCCGGGTGCGAATCGGCACCAGAGGCCTATTCCGTACAGCAAGATTCATATGCGCAGGAGCTCGCGTTCGACAAGCGTCGTGCGCGTCGTCGCCGCGTGGGCCAGCGCCTGCGCACCTTGGCGATGATCGTGCTCGTCCCGTTGGGGCTTGCGGCCATCTTTCTGGCGTCGTATGCCCTCACGTGCATCCTCAACGGTGCATCGCCCAACGAGGTGCTCCAACATCTAGCGGCCCTGGGCCAGCGCCTGGGTGACGTCATAACAACCATCCGCGCCGGCTGGGAGAGCTAGCGTTTGTCACATTAGGACTTCTAGGGTGTAGGGATTCTCGCCACGAGTAGGATTCTTGCATCCTGTGGGTCCTGTCGTGCGACTGAATAGTATTATTGAAGATGAATAATAATAGGATTTGCTATGTATAAGCAGGATTTAGAGCAGACTCTTTTGGATATTGACGAAGAGGCGGAGCTGGAAATAGGTCCAAGAGACGATAGGCCGAGCGTTGTATTGGTGGGAGGAAGCGCCTTCATGCTAAACGATGTGACGAATCGGTCGGTTACACATGACATTGATGTGTTTGAGGCAGACAGGTGCCTCCGCGAGATCATAGCTCGATACCCCGAGGTGAATGGCATGGTAGTGGCATATTGCAACCAGATGCCATTCAATTACGAAGATCGACTGATCCCATTGGAGATCGGGGCGCATTTTATCAGGTACTTTACGCCATCTTTGGAGGATCTGGCGGTGATGAAGCTTTATGCCTATCGTCCGAACGACATCGTCGACCTCCATAGTCGAACATTTATCGACCGACTTGATTGGGATCTGCTCGAGCGGCTTATATTCGATGAAGGAGAGGCGTTGGCCTCGTCGCCTTCAGAGCGGAGTTATCAAGAGATGGTCTGTGCATACAGG
This sequence comes from uncultured Collinsella sp., assembly GCA_900550415.1. Taxonomy (GTDB): domain Bacteria; phylum Actinomycetota; class Coriobacteriia; order Coriobacteriales; family Coriobacteriaceae; genus Collinsella. The sequence continues at coordinate 10,469 of URSO01000039.1, read as the reverse complement.
CAATACAAAAAGGAGGTGCTCGGTTGAATCTGACTTTTGAGGGATTTTTGAAAGGCTATTGCCGAGAGCTGTCCGGACAGCAGTCGCTGAGTTTTAGGAAGCTTGTAAAGCAGGCAACAACGGTTGAGCCGCGTGTGGCGGAGCCTCTGTTTTTGCTCGCTTTGGCGCAGGGTAAGGCCGAATACGTTCTGGGTTTATCCGAGGGCTCGTGGATGGAAGAGGGCTATCGAGGTGTTTTGTCTCTGTATGGCCAAGCGAGTAGCCTGGCATCTCTATGCTCCGAGGATAAGCTCCCCAATCGTTACGCCAACGTTTGGCGTGCGTATAGAGGGGTGAAAGAAAAGCCAGCGGCCGACAGAAGGGTGAACGCCCTGATGAGAAAGAGAACACTTAAAGCATTGGAGGAATCGGGTGTAACGCGCTACGGTCTCTGCCGCGATTTGAATCTGAATAAGGGAAACGTGTACGCATACTTAGCCGGTGATGACTCGAAGGTGAGCAGGAAGACAGCGCGTCGCATTATGGAATATGCGGAGGAGAGAAGCACCCAAGAAGGGGCCGGGCGCCCGGTGCGTGTGGCGGGGTAAGATTGATCGCGGTTTTGATTGATAATCGATTGGGTTTGTTGGGCGGAGTTTATGTCTGCTATTGATATTGTGCTTGTTGTGATTGCCTTGGTGGCGGTGGGGGTTGCTGTGGCTTGCGCCCTGCAGCTTAAAGGTCTTCGTGCCGAGCTGCGGGAGCGTGGCGACAGTAGCGCGGAAACGCTGGCAGCGCTCGAGCAGGCCAACAGCACGCTCGACACCCTGAACGTCGCGTTGTCCGAAACCCGCCGCACGGCCAATGCCATCGCGCAGCAGCAGACGACCGACGCCGCCGTAGAGCAGCAGCGCTACCTGACCATTGCGCGCGAGTTCTCGCAGGCGGGCGACCGTATGGATGACCTGCGCCGCGAGACGGCCCAACAGCTTGGCGCCAACCGCGAAGGCATCGAGCACCGCCTGGACAAGGTGCGCGAGACGGTCGATGCCCAGTTGGGCGCCATCCGCAAAGACAACAACGTGCAGCTCGACCAAATGCGTGCGACGGTGGACGAGAAGCTCTCTCGCACGCTCAACGATCGTCTGTCGGCATCGTTTAAGCAGGTGAGCGACCAGCTCGAGGCCGTGTACAAGGGCCTGGGCGACATGCAGTCTATCGCCACCGGCGTGGGCGACCTTAAGCGCGTGCTGGGCAACGTCAAAGCGCGTGGCATTTTGGGCGAGGTGCAGCTGGGCGCGATCCTGGCGGACATCCTCACGCCCGACCAGTATCTGGAAAACGTCGCCACCAAGCCCGGCGCCTCGGAACGCGTTGAGTTTGCCGTCAAGCTGCCGGTGGACGAGGGCGACCCCGTGCTGTTGCCGATTGACTCCAAGTTTCCGGGCGACGCGTACGAGCATCTGCTCGACGCCCAGGAGTCGGGCGACGCGGAGGCTGTGGCCGCCGCGCGCAAGGCGCTCGATATGATGGTGAAGCGCGAGGCAAAGGACATCTGCGAAAAGTACCTGAGCGTACCCGCGACCACCAACTTTGGCATTATGTTCGTGCCGTTTGAGGGCCTGTATGCCGAGGTCGTCAGTCGCCCCGGGCTTATCGAGACCCTGGGCCGCGACTATCACGTCAACGTTTCCGGCCCCAGCACCATGGCCGCCATTCTCAACAGCCTGCAGATGAGCTACCAGACGTTTAGGCTGCAAAAACGTACCGACGACGTACTGCGCGTGCTCTCCGCCGTCAAGGCCGAGCTGCCGCGTTATCAGGCGGCACTGCGCCGCGCCCAGCAGCAGATCGAGACCGCGGGCAAAACGGTCGAGGGCATCATCACCACGCGCACCAACGTCATGGAGCGCAAGCTCAAGGACATCGACGCGCTGGAAGATGCCGACCAAGCCGATGAGATCTTGGGACTCACGCCCGCGGGCCTTCCCACAGATCAAGAAGACGAGGGCTAATTGCAACAAGACGGTGGGGCGCCGGCGTAAACGCGGGTGCCCCACCGCTTTTCGCATCGCGCTTGCCTGAAGTGCGCTTTAATGTGCAACAATGGCCTCTCGCCCTATCAGACGCGAAAGGAAGCCCATGTCTCAGAGAAGCACCAGTCCGCTCAAACGCTCCACCGTGCGCCGCACGTTGCAGCGTTTTTGGGGTGTCACGCGCACGCAGCCGCTGATTGTCTTTCTCTCGGTGCTCTCGTCGGCGGGCTACATCTTTTTGCTGACGTTTGCCAATACCTATGTGATGGCCCTCATTGTCGACCGCATTCAAGCCGGTCCCGTGGCGGGTGACCAGGTGTTTGAGGTCTTCGGCCCCTATATCCTGGCGCTCGTACTCGTTAACCTGGTGGGTCAGATCCTCTCCAAGCTACAGGACTACACCGTCTACAAGCTCGAGATTGCGGGCAACTATCACCTGGCGCGTCTGTGCTTCGACACGCTCTCCAACCAATCCATGACATTCCATACCAGCCGCTTTGGCGGATCGCCTGTGAGCCAGACAAGCCGTTTTATGAGCGGCTATACGGGCTTGGTCGACGTGACGGTGTATTCACTCATCCCCACCATCACCTCGGTCATCTGCACCGTGGCCGCACTCGCTCCGGTGGTGCCCACATTTACCGTGATCCTGGTGGGCATCATGGTCGTCTACATTGCGTTTGTCTGGCTTATGTACAAGCGCATCATGCCACTTTCGGCCGCGACGTCCGCCGCGCAGAATAAGCTCTCGGGTGTGCTGTCCGATGCGGTCACGAACATCTTGGCCGTCAAGACCTGCGGGCGAGAGGACTTTGAACGCGATCTGTTCGATGCCGCCGACCGTGCCGCGCGCGATGCCGAAACGGTATCGATGCACGCCATGATGCAGCGCAACTTTACGACCTCGGGTCTTATCGTCATCACCATGGCCGTGGTGAGTGTGTTCGTGGCGGGCGGCAACGCGTGGTTTGGCATCTCGGCCGGCTCGCTCGTCATGATCTTTACCTACACCTATAACCTCACCATGCGCCTGAACTACGTGAGTTCCATGATGCAGCGTATCAACCGCGCTTTGGGCGATGCGGCCGAGATGACGCGCGTGCTGGACGAGCCGCGTTTGGTGGCAGACGACCCGGACGCCTCTGAGCTCAAAGTGACCGAGGGCGCGATTGATTTTGAGCACCTGAGCTTTGCGTACCGTGACGCTGCGGCGGGCGAGAACGTGTTCGATGACCTGACACTTCATGTGGCGGCGGGCCAGCGCGTGGGCCTGGTGGGCAAATCGGGCTCGGGTAAGACGACGCTCACCAAGCTGCTGCTGCGTCTGGACGATGTTCAGGGCGGCCGCGTGCTCGTGGACGGTCAGGATGTCTCGCACTGCACGCAGCAGAGCCTGCGCCGCCAGGTTGCCTACGTGCCGCAGGAGGCGCTGCTGTTCCACCGCTCCATTCGCGAAAACATTGCCTACGGTTGTCCCGGCGCCACTGATGAGCAAATTCGCGAGGCCGCGCGCCTGGCCAATGCCCTGGAGTTTATCGACCGCTTGCCCCGTGGCTTTGACACCATGGTGGGCGAGCGCGGCGTCAAGCTCTCGGGCGGCCAGCGTCAGCGTGTGGCTATCGCCCGCGCCATCCTAACCGACGCGCCGATTCTGGTGCTCGATGAGGCGACCTCTGCCCTCGACAGCGAGTCCGAGGCGCTGGTGCAGGAGGCGCTCGAAAACCTGATGCGTGGACGTACCTCCATTGTGGTGGCGCACCGCCTGTCCACCGTGGCGGCGCTCGATCGCATTGTGGTGCTGGCCGATGGCGAGATTGTCGAGGACGGCACGCATGCGCAGCTCGTCGAGGCGGGTGGCGAGTACGCGAGCCTGTGGAGTCGTCAGACCGGCGCATTCTTGGAGGCGTAAACGTCTCGGACGTGGGACAATTGTGCCCATAAGTTTATTGTGCCGTTGAGCCGAGGAGTCGTTATGCCACGCGAGACCAATGCCGCCAAGCGCGAGCGCGCCATCGAGGTGTGTGAGCGCCTCAACCGTCGCTATGGCCCGGTCGAGTGCTTTTTGGACCACGAGAATCCCTTCCGCCTGCTGATCGCGGTGCTGCTTTCGGCGCAAACGACCGATGCGCAGGTCAACAAAGTGACGCCGCGGCTGTTTGCCCAGTGGCCTACGCCCGAGGCCATGGCCGGGGCGAGCGTAGCTGACGTGGCGGACACCATCAAGTCGCTCGGCTTTTATAAGAGTAAGGCCAAGCACGCCGTGGAGGCCGCGCAGATGATCGTCGCCGACTATGGCGGCGAGGTGCCGGCCGACATGGAGGAGCTCGTCAAACTGCCGGGCGTGGGACGCAAGACGGCGAACATCGTGCTCAACGTGGGGTATGGCATCGTGGAGGGCATTGCGGTGGACACGCACGTCAACCGCATTGCGCACCGCCTGATGCTGAGTCCCAAGACGCATGCCAAGGAGCCGCTCAAGACCGAGCAGGATCTGCTCAAGATTTTGCCGCGCGAGTATTGGGAGTCGGTCAACCACCAGTGGATCACCTTCGGTCGCGAGATCTGCGACGCCCGCAAACCCAAGTGTGACGAGTGTCCGCTGGCAGACTTGTGCCCCAGCGTGCGCGTAGCGGGGTAGGGCGGAACGCATCTTCGTCTGGCGTTTTTGTTGCGGGGCTGGGCGTACGCTTGAGCTGGAGTCCTCTCCATGCGTTACCATGACAGGCAACGAATTTGACGAACGACCCGCCGAGCTTGCCTCGGCGGGCTTTTGGCGTTGCGATGCCGGAGGAACAGCATGCTCATTCACCGTATAGCCGCGCAGCTCTACACTGCCGAGGCCTTGCAGACCGTCGAGGCCGGACTCGATGCCGGCGAGGACGTGACGCTGGCCGTGTCGCAGTCGGGCCGTACGCTCATGGCGGCAGCCCAGTTTGCGCGCCGCCCGCGCCCCACGGTCTACATCGTGAGTGGCGAGGACGCGGCCGATCGCACCGCACGCAGCCTGGCCGCCTATGTGGGCCTGGCGCACGTGTGCCGCTTTCCCGAGCGCAAGGACTACCCCTGGCGCGAGCAGGCGCCCGACGACGCCGTCGTGGCGCAGCGCTGCGAGGCTCTGGGGCGCATCGTGCGCGGGGACAACTGCATCATGGTTGCCTCGGCCCGCGCGCTGCTGCGCTGCGTGCCGCCGGTCGAGAGCCACTACTGGGAGTCCACGACCTTTGCGGTGGGCGAGGAGATTCCCTTTGACGAGGTGCCGCATCGCCTGGTGGGTATGGGCTACACCAATGCCGGCGCCGCTGATGCGCCCGGTCTGTTCCGCATTCACGGCGACACCGTCGAGGTGTTCCCCGCACAAGAGAAAGCGCCCGTGCGCATTGAGTTCTTTGGTGATGAGATTGACCGCATCCGCCGCATGGTGAGCTCAACGGGGCAGACCATCGGCAACGAGGACAGTATCGAGATTTTCCCCTGCCGTGAGCTGGCGCTTACCGACGATGCCGTCCACAACATGCACGTGGCGCTCTATCGCGCCAGCCAGAGCGATAGCAAGCTGGCGGCGCTGCTCGAGATGGTGGATGCGCGCATCGTCACGCCCGAGCTCGACCGCTTTTTGCCGGTGATGTACGGCCAGACCGTGAGCCCGCTGTCGCATGTGATCGGCAAGGCGCTCGTGGTGCTGTCCGAGCCGCGCTCGCTGTTCGACGATTGCCTGCGTGCCTACGAGGATATCGAGGCGCGTGCCGGCGAGGCGGGGATTGACCGACTGGATGGCCTGTATGTACGTGCCCAGCAGCTCGATTTTGGTGCTCAGCAGCGCCTGAACTACGTGAGCCTGATTCGTGCCGGCGGTGCGGTGACGGCAGAGCTCAAGATTGAGCAGCCGGCCATTGCGGGCTCGGACAATCGCTTTATGACGCGCATTCAGGAAGTCGTGGGCAAGCGCTATGCCTGCGTATTTGCCATCCCTGACCGCGGTGCGCGCGAGTCGATGGAGCTCACCTTTGGCGACGAGGGCATTACCTTTGAGGAGTCGTTGACGGCCGCGCCCGAAAACGCCGGCGCTATCGGCGACCGCGTGCGCGTGGCAGCAGCGGATTCCGCCGACCGTGCCGCGCGCCAGGAGGCCCATGCTTCCATTCGCGAGCGCCGCGCCGACGCGCTCAACGCCCGCTCGCTCGAGGCGGGTGCCGCCCAGGCTGCCGCCGGTGCCGCCGTGCCCACCATCTCGCGCGGGCGCGTGACCTTTGTCGATGCCGCTCTGCCGCAGGGCGTGGTGGTGCCCGACGCCAATTTGGCAGTGTTCTCGATCGCCGACCTCAACGCCCGCATGGATGCCAATCGCGCGCGCAGCCGCCGCAAGGTTGACATTACGCAGATCACCTTCCCGTTTAAGCCGGGCGACTATGTGGTGCACGCAACGCATGGCATCGCGCTCTTTAGCGAGATCGCGCGCCAGGAAGTGGGCGGCAAGGAACGCGACTACTTTTTGCTGGAATATGCCGACGGCGACAAGCTCTACGTGCCGCTCGAGCAGGTCGACCGCATCACGCGCTATGTTGGCCCCGACGGCGACAAGCCGCGCCTGACCAGGCTCAACACCGCCGACTGGACGCGTGCCACCAATAAGGCACGCAAGAACGCCAAAAAGCTGGCGTTTGACCTGGTCGATCTGTATACGCGCCGCTCCTCGATTACCGGTATCGCCTGTCCGCCCGATACGCCCGAGCAGATCGAGATGGAGGAGAGCTTCCCCTACGACGAGACGCGCGACCAGCTGGAGGCCATTGCCGACATCAAGGCCGACATGGAGGCGCCCAAGCCCATGGACCGCCTGCTGTGCGGCGACGTGGGTTTCGGCAAGACCGAGGTTGCCCTGCGCGCGGCGTTTAAGTGCGTGGACTCCGGCCGCCAAGTCATGGTGCTCTGCCCCACGACCATTCTGGCCCAGCAGCACTACGAGACGTTCTTTGAGCGCTTTGCCCCGTTTGGCCTCGAGGTCGAAGTGCTCAGCCGCTTCCGCACGCCGGCGCAGCAAAAGCGCGCGCTCAAGGCGTTTGCCGAGGGCACGATCGACGTGCTCATCGGCACGCACCGCTTGCTTTCTGCCGACGTGAACCCCAAGAACCTGGGCCTGGTGATCATCGACGAAGAGCAGCGCTTTGGCGTGCAGCACAAGGAGCAGCTCAAGAACCTGCGCGAGCAGATTGACGTGCTCACGCTTTCGGCAACGCCGATTCCGCGAACCATGCAGATGGCCACGAGCGGCGTGCGCGACATGAGCCTGATCACCACGCCGCCGACCGGGCGCCGCCCCGTGATCGTGCACGTGGGAGAGTACGATCCCGACGTGGTGAGCGCGGCGATTCGCCTGGAGGTGGGTCGCGGCGGCCAGGTGTACTACGTGTCCAACCGCGTCAAGACCATCGACGACGCCGTGGCGCGCGTGCACGAGGCCGCGCCCGAGGCGCGCGTGGGCGTGGCGCACGGCAAGATGAGTCCGCGCGAGGTCGAGGACGTGATGATCGAGTTCGCGACCAAAAAGATCGACGTGCTCATCGCCACGACCATCGTGGAGAGCGGCATCGACAACGCGTGCGCCAACACGCTCATCATCGAGGACTCGCAGCGCCTGGGCCTGGCACAGCTCTACCAGCTCAAGGGCCGTGTGGGCCGTTCTGCCACACAGGCCTACGCATACTTTATGTTCCCGGGCGAGCTGCCGCTCACCGAGGAGGCAACGGCGCGCCTGACCGCACTGTCCGAGTTCCAGGACTTGGGCAGCGGCATGCGCATCGCCATGCGCGACCTGGAGATTCGTGGCGCCGGCTCGCTTATGGGCGCCGAGCAGCACGGCAACCTGTCGAGCGTGGGCTTTGACCTGTTTACGCAGATGCTGGGCCAGGCCGTGGCCGAGGCGCGCGGCGATGACGATGCCGGCGTGGAGGCGGCGAGCGTGGGCATCAACCTGCCGGCCGACTACTTCTTGTCCGAGGAGTACATGCCGGCGGTGGACCAGCGCGTGCTCGTGTACCGCAAGCTCGCGGCGGCTGAGGACCTGGAGAGTGTCGACGAGGTGCAGGAGGAGATCGAGGCCGCGCATGGTGAGCTGCCGCTGGCGGGAATCAACCTGTTCAACCGCGCGCGCATCCGCATTCGCGGCGAGCACCTGGGGCTCGAGAGCGTCACGCTCAGCGGTGGGCGCATTACCTTCCTGGGGGTTGACGTTCCCAAGAAGGTAGCCTTTGAGTTCAAGAATCGCTATGGCGCGGTGAACTTCCCCAAGAGCCGCAAGCTGTCGGTGCCCTACAAGGCGGGCGCCGGCGCGGGCAGCGGCCTGGGTCGCGGCCTCGATGCCAACGACGGCACCGGCCCCGTGGCCGCGGCGCTCATGCTGCTGCAGCAGCTGGGCGCGTCCGACGATGATTAACGGGTCGACGCTGCAAATGCCCCATTTGGGCACTCTGGTTCCATCGAAAGGAAAGCATGTTCGGGTACATCTATAAGAAAGATGCCGCCATCATCGCGGTTGTCCTGTGCCTTTGTCTGGGCGTGGGCAGCTTCTTCGATTATCAGATCTCGAGCGCGCTGTTCAACATCGGCAGCATGTACGGTCGCTTTATCGAGGCCGCCGGCGAGCTGCCGTTTGAGCTGACGGCGAGCGTTGCGGGCGTTATGCTCGTGCGCGCGGTGCGTCCCGATTCCAGAGGGAGCAAATGGCTCGCCGTGCTCGGCGTCCTTGTCAACATTGGCCTGGCCGGCTACGAGGTCGTTTCGTCTCTGAGGGTTGGCGGCAAACTCATCGCGGTTCAGCTGGTACTGACGTTTGTGCTGATCATCGCAGCCAACCTCATCGCCTATCGCCTTACGCGCGACACCGCGCCCGACGATCTCACGCGCTGGGCGTTGATGGTGCTTGCCGTGTGGGTCGCTCAGGCCATTATCCTCAACGTGATCGTCAAGCCACTGTGGTCGCGCCCGCGCATGCGCGTGATCGAGGTGACGCAGGGGCTCGATTTTCAGCCGTGGTGGGTGATCGGCAACCCCGACAAGTGGACCTATATCGCCGCCGGCGTGATCAAGGACGGCTTTAAGTCGTTTGCGAGCGGACACACGGCACACGCGGCGATCGGCCTTATGCTCGCCGGGCTTCCCGCGGCGGCCTTTAAGGAAAAGCCGTCGCGCCGCCGCGCGGTCTTTTGGGTCGCCGCTGTGGTTGCGGCGTTCGTCGCCTTTGGTCGTATCGTGATCGGTGCGCACTTTTTGAGTGACGTGAGCTGCGGCTTTGCCCTGGTGCTGGCGCTTGAGTGCCTTGCCGCGCGCATTGCCTATCCGAGCGGCGTACAATAGCGGCACCTGAATCATCGGGCTCGTGCCCGGCTAGAGAGGATTACCATGCTCGCGTTTAACAACGACTATTCCCACGGCGCACATCCGGCAGTGCTGCAGGCGCTCGTCGACACTAATATGGAGCCGCAGCCCGGCTACGGCACCGATGCACACACCGAGCGTGCCAAGCGGCTCATCCGTGAGGCCTGTCAGGCTCCCGATGCCGACGTATTTTTCCTGGTGGGCGGCACACAGGCCAACGCGACGGTGATTGACATGCTGCTTGCGCCCTACGAGGGCGTCGTTGCAGCCGAGACCGGCCACGTTGCCTGCCACGAGGCGGGTGCCATCGAGTTTGGCGGCCACAAGGTGCTTACCATTCCCGGCTACGAGGGCAAGATGCATGCCGAGGATCTCGACAGCTATATCCAGGTGTTTTACGAAAACGAGAGCTACGAGCACACGGTGTTCCCAGGTGCCGTGTACGTGAGCCTATCGACCGAGTACGGCACGCTGTACTCCGCCGCCGAGCTTGCGGCGATTCATGCGGTGTGCCAGAAGCGCCAGATTCCGCTGTTTGTGGATGGCGCCCGTCTGGCCTATGCGCTGGCGGCCGATGAGTGCGACATTACCCTGCCCGAGCTGGCGCAGCTGTGCGACGTGTTCTACATTGGCGGCACCAAGTGCGGCGCGCTTTGCGGCGAGGCCGTGGTGTTTTGCGGCATGCACGCTCCGGCACACCCCATTCCGCGCATTAAGCAGCACGGAGCGCTGCTGGCCAAGGGCCGTCTGACGGGCGTTCAGTTTGAGGCGCTCTTTACCGACGGCCTGTATTTTGAGATTGGCCGCCAGGCGATTGAGACGGCGCAGGCGCTTCGTCGCGTGCTGCATGAGCGCGGCTACCAGTTCTTCTTGGAGACGCCCACCAACCAGCAGTTTGTGATTTTGCCCAACGAGGACATGGCCCGCATTCGCGAGCATGCTTCGATCGAGTACTGGGAAAAGTACGACGAGACCCACACCGTGGTGCGCTTTTGCACCAGCTGGGCCACGACACAGGAGGACATCGACGCGCTGGCGGCTGTCCTGTAGGTTGATGTAATGACGAGGGGCCGCCTTGCGCCT
>URSO01000038.1 GCA_900550415.1 uncultured Collinsella sp. | reverse complement strand
TCTCGACAAAGTCGGAACCCGAGATGCTAAAGAACGGCACGCCCGCCTCGCCGGCCACAGCCTTGGCAAGCAGGGTTTTACCGGTACCCGGAGGGCCGACAAGGAGGGCACCGCGCGGCAGCTTGGCGCCGATCTCCTCGTAGCGCTGCGGCTTCTCCAGAAAGTCGACGACCTCCTTGAGAGATTCTTTGGCCTCTTCCTGGCCGGCGACATCCTTAAAGGTCACGCCCACGTCCTTGGAGGCGATCACGCGCGCGCCGGACTTACCCAGTCCGCCGCCGCCAAAACCGCCGCCGCCAAAGTTCATCGACGGGCCGTCATCGCCCATAGCCTTCTTCATGCGGCGGTTGAGCCACCAACCGATGAGGAAGAAAATCGCCATGGGAAGAATGAGTGTGAGCAGATAGTAGGTCATCAAACCCGAGTTTTTATCGGGAACGACCGACTCCAGCGAAGCGCCAGACTCAAGCACGCGATCGGTAAAGCCCGCATCGTTCGGCACACCGGTCGTCTTATAGGCGATGTTCTCGTCCTCGCCCTTCTTGGTGTAATAAATCGTGTAATCGTCCGTGTTGTACTCGACCTTGTCGACACTCTTCTTATCGAGCGCTTTGACAAACGTCGAGTAATCGGTCTTCGTAATCTGCTGCGTGTGACCGATGTTAGGGAACAGAACGGTCGAGAGCACGAGGTAGACGACGAAGGCGATGAGCACGTAGAGGATCATATTCCGTCTACGTTTGTTGTCATCCATCTCCATCTGCTTGAACTCCATCTACTGGGGTTGATAATTTTTTCTAGAATACCCAACCCGGACGGCGATAAACCGACGCCGGGCACGAAAGGACAGAGAAGGCATCACTGGGAGTCGGCAAGGTTCAAATCTATACGGGCGACGGCAAGGGCAAGACGACGGCTGCGCTGGGGCTTGCGCTGCGCGCCACGGGCTATGGACTTAACGTACTCATGCTTCAGTTTGCCAAGAAGCTGCACTGCGCCGAACACGATGCCGCGCCGCACCTGGGACTGCGCATTGTACAGGCCGATTGCGACACGCCCGAGGCTTGCGCCGAGCAGATCATGGAACTTGCACGCGAACAGATCTCGCAGGTCGACGTGCTCATTTTGGATGAACTCGGCGAGGCCATGCGACGGGGCTTTGTGACGCGCGAAGATGTCGAAGCGTTGATCGCGATGAAACCAACCACCACGGAGCTCGTGCTCACCGGCCGCGGTCTGTTGCCCCACGCCGATCTGGCAGACCTGGTCACCGAAATGCGCCCCGTCAAACACTACTTCGACGAAGGCCTCCTAGCCCGCCAAGGCATCGAATACTAGCCATTGCGGACGTCCCCAATGGCTAGGCAGTGGCGCGGCCTAGCCAGTTGCCGCTGTGATGGTAGACGGTGAACATCGCGGCGGTGATTACCCAGGTTACGGGGTAGACCAGCAGCAGATGCTCGAGCGAGGGGTCGAGCGGCATAATCGCGAACACCCACGCCACGCGGAGCACGACCGTGCCGAAGATCGTGAGCATCATAGGCTGGAAGCTCACGCCAGCGCCGCGGATGGAGCCAGACGCGTTTTCGATAATCGAGAAGATCGCGTAGAACGGCGCGATGAAATGAAGAATCGTCGTGGTGTAGGCCGAAATCGCGGCATCGTCGATGAACAAACGCGACAACGGACCCGAGAACACAAGCAGCACGGCAGACAGGCCACCAATGAGCATAAACGACAGCACGAGCGACGTGTGGTATCCCTTTCGCATGCGATCGTAATTGCGCGCACCAAAGTTCTGCGCCGAGAACGTGGTGATCGACACGCCGAGCGCCTCGGTCACCATCCAGATAATGCCGTCCAGGCGGCCGGAAAGGCCCCAAGCGGTCGTGACATCGGCACCAAACGAGTTGACCGACACCTGAATCAAAACGTTGGAAATCGAATACGCAGCAGACTGAAAGCCAAGCGGCAGGCCACACGAGATCATACTCTTACAAATGCCAGGATCAATGCAGAGTTTGGACAGTGAAAGCCGCCACGCACCCGGAGCGTGCATCATACGAATCACGATCATCGTGGCGTTGGAGCAAATGGTCAGCGCCACCGCGATGCCGCAGCCCAGAGCCTCCATATGAAGCACGGCAACAAAAAGAATGTCGAATGCCACATTGACGAAGCAGCCGGAGGCAATAATGACCGCCGGACCACGCGTGTCGCCCACGGCGCGCAACAGCGCAGTCCCCATATTGAGCAGCAGCGCCGCAAACATGGCGGCAAAGTAGCAACGGGCATACGCCACACCCTCGGCCAGCAGCTCATGCGGTGTATTCATCAACACAAGCATCGGCTCGACAAACACCATGCCCAGAATGGAAATGACAATGCCGCCCACCAGCGCGAGCGTCATGGCCGTATGGACCGATCGGCTCAAGCGCTCGTCGTCGTGCTGACCAAAAAACTGACCGGTAATAACGGCACAGCCAGCGCCCACACCGACGCAAAAACCAATGCAGAGCTCCGTAAGCACCATCGTGGCCTGAATGCCACCCAGCGCGAGCTTGCCGCCAAACTGACCGACGATATAGGTACCGATAAGCGTGTATGCCTGCTGAAAGAACGAACTAAAGAAGATAGGGACGCACAGCGACAGCAGCTGTTGCCAAATGACACCCTGCGTTACATCGATAGCCGTAGATTTCTTAGCCACACGCCCTCCCCACCAGCGTACGTCAAACAACAAAACGGCAATTTAAGACCAAAGCCAATACCAGCTTAGCACCGACCGACGTCGGCCGAAACGCCCCGAACCAGAGCCCGATGCTAACTATCTGCCTAGTGATACAGCCCCGGCTGGTAGTGGTACTCGTTGCTCACATGCGGGCACAGCTGCCAAAAGGCAACAGCACTTGCCGCGGCCACGTTGAGTGAATCGACCCCATGCGCCATCGGAATACGCACGGCGCGGTCGCAGCCTGCAATGGTCTTGGCGCCCAAGCCAGCACCCTCGGTGCCCATAAAGATTGCCAGGCGGTCAATCTCCTGGAGCGCGGGATCGTCCAGCGACACCGAATCATCCGTCAACGCCATAGCGGCACACGAAAAGCCGGCATCGTGTAGCGCCGCCAGCCCATCATGCGGCCATACGCGCGCTTCGCTGCCAATGCGTGTCCAGGGCACCTGGAACACCGTGCCCATGCTCACGCGGGCCGAACGACGATACAGCGGATCACAACACGTAGGACTGACCAAAATGCCGTCGACGTTGAGCGCGGCCGCCGAGCGGAATATTGCGCCCACATTGGTATGGTCGACAATGCCCTCGAGCACGCACACGCGCACCGGGCGCTCCCCCGCCGCCTCGACGACGCCGCCCAAGAACTCATCAACCGGAATCTGTCGCGGGCGACGAAATGCCGCGAGCGCACCGCGCGTCACGTTAAAACCCGTCAGACGCTCCATAAGCTCCATCGAGGCAACGAACACGGGAACCGGACCCGCGCCCTCGCGTACCGCCAGGCGCTCAAACAGCGGCATCATCTGGTCGAGCCAGCGCTCGCCCAAAAGAAAGCTCACCGGCTCGGATCCGGCGCGAACCGCACGTTCGATGACCTTGGCACTCTCGGCGATAAAAATGCCCTTCTGCGGCTCCAGCACGCAGCGCAGCTCACGCTCGGTCAGTCGCACGTAGGCATCGAGCCGCTCGTCCTCGAGCGAATCGATTCGCAGCACCTCAACGGCATCAGTCATAGCAGCCAGCCCGCACCTTTCTTTACAGCGCATCTATACCAAACGAGGCGACGCTAAGCGCCGCCCCATGCATTCAAACAATCCGATGATACCGTTCACGCCGGACGATTTACGCCTCAACGCGACGATACGTTACGAACTCATAATCGACACCCTCGTCGCCCTCGCCCGAGGCAATCGTGGCAACACCGCCACGCCGCGCAATCTCCCACGCGGGATCGGCATCCAGATCGGGAAAATACGTATCCACGTCATGCACGCAATGGTTATGCGTAACCTCGGCCTCCACGCAATACGGCAAAAACTGTCGATATACCTCGCCGCCGCCAATCACCCACGCAACGGTCTCATCGGCTACCGCGGCGAGCGCTTCGTCGATGCTATGCACCACGTCGACGCCCTCGGGAGCAAAGTCCTCATCGCGCGTGAGCACGATATTGCGGCGGTTCTTAAGCGGACGCCCGCCGGGAAAACTCAGCAGCGTCTTGCGTCCCATAATGACCGGGCAACCTTTGGTGCACGCCACAAAATGGCGCATATCGGAGCGATTGGACACGACCATGTCACCCTCGCACCCAATGCCCCAATCGTCACACACGGCGACAATAGCGGAAAGCTTGCACGTCATGCGCGTCACCTACACCGCAATGGGGATGTTCTTGACCTGCGGACCGTGCTCATAGCCCTCGACAATCAGATCATCGGTCGTAAACGCATAGAAATCATGCACATCGGGGTTGAGCGTTACCTTGGGAGCCGCAAACTGCGGACGCTCGATAAGCTCGCGGATGATATCGACATGACGGTCGTAAATGTGGGCATCGGCGATCACATGCAGCAGCTCGCCAGCGATCATATCGACCGACTGCGCGACCATCATCAGCAAAATGGCGTACTGGCACACATTCCAGTTGTTCGCAGCCAAAATATCCTGGCTGCGCTGGTTGAGAATCATGTTGAGCGTCGGTTTATCATCCTGCGGACGCTGCGTCACGTTATACGTCACGCTGTAGGCACACGGATACAGGTGCATCTCGGACAGGTCGCTAAACACATAGGTGTTCGTCATAATGCGGCGGCTGTACGGCGTGTTCTTAAGGTCGTACAGCACGCGATCCATCTGGTCAAAGTCGCCCTCGGCATAATGGCTCTTCTGCCCAATCTGATACCCGTAGGCCTTGCCGATGGAGCCAGTCTCGTCGGCCCACTCGTCCCAAATATGGCTGTTGAGGTCATGCACGTTATTGGACTTCTTTTGATAGATCCATAGGATCTCATCCATGGCAGATTTGAGGGCCGTACGACGCAAGGTAAGCGCCGGAAACTCCTCACGCAGGTCATAGCGTGCCGTGACACCAAAGTTTTTAATGGTATAGGCAGGGGTGCCATCCTCCCACACCGGGCGGACCTTTTGGCCCTCGGTGGTAGTGCCATGGTCCAGAATATCGCGGCACATGGTTACAAACTGTTGATCAGCCTTGCTCATTGACCCTCCTGTCAGTCGCCTAAAAGCGAGATTCATTGTATCCCAGGCACATGCGGCCCCACAGCCCAAACATATGCCAGAAATTCCTTGAGTTAATCCGCGCGTTCGCTATTCTATTGTTGACATATGTCAGATAAGGAGCACGTATGGCAGGAAGACGCGAGAAACTGCGCCGCGTCAGGATCATCCCCGAATACCGCGGCTTTACCCCTGACGGCCTAGCCAGCGGAGACGCCATCAACATGACGGTCGACGAACTCGAGGCGCTGCGCCTGTGCGACCTGGAAGGCCTTAACCAAGAGGCAGTCGCAAAGCAGATGGGTATCGCGCGCGCCACGGTGGCGGCTATTTGCAGCCGCGCACATCGCAAGGTGGCAAACGCGCTGGTCAACGGGCGGGCGCTCGTCATCGAGGGCGGCAATATCGCGTACTCCCCCATCACCGCAACGACGGCCGCATGGCCAGCAAAGGAGGTCGACACCATGAGGGTGGCAACCACGTACGACAACGGCAACATCTTTATGCACTTTGGCCGCAGCGAGCAGTTCAAGATCTACGACATTCAGGACGGCAAAGTACTCAACGAGCAGGTCGTGGGCACCGGCGGCACCGGCCACGGTGCCCTTGCGGGCCTGCTCGCCAACGGTGGCGTGGACACGCTCATCTGCGGCGGCATCGGCGGTGGCGCCATCAACGCGCTTGCCCAAGCCGGCATCACGGTGTACGCAGGAGCTCAGGGCAGCTGCGACGCTTGTGTCGAGGCCCTTATCGCCGGAACGCTCGCACAGAACGGCGAGGCCACGTGCGGCTGCCACGGCCATGACCACGACCACGCCCACGAACATGGCGAGTCCTGCAGCTGCCACGGTCATCACAAGCACGAGGGCCACGAAGGCTGCGGCTGCCACTAGCAGCACGGCACCGCAGGCTCGGGGCGCGACACTGAACGCAACCCAACAATCAAAGCCAAAAACAAAGGCCACCCGGTAGCTCCCGAGTGGCCTTTGCCATATCAAGCTGGAATTACAGCCCTACTTCTTATTTCGCATCTGCGCTTCCATCTGGCGCAGCAGGTCCATATCGGACTTGGGGCTGCCCATTCCCAGGCCGCCCATGCCGCCCAGACCCATGGCATCCAGACCGGGAATATTGGGCATGCGCATCTTCTTGCCCTTCTTGCCCTTTTTGCCCTTCTTGCCGCCGGCCTGCGCCTGATTGGCCATCGTGCGCATGCGTCCCATCATCTTGTTCATCTCGCCCCACTGCTTCATAAGGCTGTTGACCTCAGTGGGGGTCACGCCGGCGCCCTTGGCGATACGGGCGCGACGCTGGCCGTTGATGATGGAGGGACGCAGGCGCTCCTCCTTGGTCATCGACATGATGATGGCCTCGTTTTTGTCAAAGATGCCATCGTCCAGGTTTCCACCCATCTGGTTGAGCGCGCGCTGGCCACCGGGAAGCATTCCCAGGATGCCCTTCATGCCGCCCATCTTCTTAACGGCCTTCATCTGGTCGAGCATGTCGTTCATGGTAAAGCCCTCACGCAGCATGCGCTCGGCAGCCTCGAGCTGCTCAGCATCGGCTGCCTCCTGGGCCTTCTCGATAATGCCGACGACGTCGCCCATACCCAAAATGCGCTTGGCCATGCGGTCGGGATAGAACGGCTCGAGCGAATCGGGCTTTTCGCCCATGCTCACGAACTTGATGGGCTTGCCGGTCACCTGGCGCACGGAAAGCGCGCCGCCGCCACGGGCATCGCCGTCGAGCTTAGAGATGATCACGCCGTCAAAGTCGGTGCGCTCGGCAAAGGTCGAGACGACGTTGACGATATCCTGGCCGGTCATGGCATCGACGACCATCAGCACCTGATCGGGCTTGACGGCCTTCTTGATGTCCACGGCCTCCTGCATCATTTGCTCGTCGATCTGCAGACGACCGGCGGTATCGACGATGACCACGTCGCGCAGGTGGTCGACGGCCTCCTGGATGGCGCCCTTGGCAATGTCGACCGGGTGCGCGCCGTCACCGCGGAAGACCGGCACGCCGATCTCGCCGCCAAGCGTGGCCAGCTGGTCGGCAGCGGCGGGGCGGTAGACGTCGCACGCGGCGAGCAGCGGCGAGCGGCCCTGCTTCTTGAGCAGGTAGGCCAGCTTTACGGCCGCCGTGGTCTTACCGGAGCCCTGCAGACCCACGAGCATGATGACGTTGGGGATGCGGTTGCTAAAGACGAGCTTACTCTCGGTGGAGCCGAGCATCTCGGTAAGCTCGTCGAGCACGATCTTGACGACGTTTTGCGCCGGCGACAGCGACTCCATGACCTCGGCGGTCATGCAGCGCTCCTTGGTCTTGGCGACGAACTCCTTGACAACCTTAAAGTTGACATCGGCCTCGAGCAGCGCCATGCGAATGTCGCGCATGGCCGAGGTGATATCGGCCTCGGTCAGCTTACCCTTGCCGCGCAGGCGGTCAAATGTGTCGTTGAGGCGATCGCTCAGGGAATCAAACACTGGTTACTCCTTAGTTGGACTCGCCCACCAGGGCGCGGCAGAAATCTTTGGCGTTAAACTCCTGCAGGTCATCGACCTGCTCGCCCACGCCGATGCGCAGGATCGGGAGCTTGAGCTTCTCGGCCACGGCCATGGCGATACCGCCCTTAGCCGTGCCGTCGAGCTTAGTCATGATAATACCGTCCAGGCCCAGCGCCTCGTTAAACTCGAGCGCCTGGTTCAGACCGTTTTGGCCCGTCGCGGCATCGATTACGAGGACGACCGAGACAGGCATGGGGCCGGCAGCCATATTGGCGGCGCGCTTACGCGTCACGTTGACCACTTTGGCAAGCTCGCGCATGAGCTCGGGGCTTGTGTGCAGACGGCCGGCGGTATCGATGAGCACCAGGTCGCTGCCGCGCTTATCGGCCTCGTCGAGCACGTCATAGCACACGCTCGCCGGATCGGAGCCGCGGTCACGCTTAATAACCGGTACGCCGGCACGCTGGCCCCACACATCGAGCTGCTCGATGGCGGCGGCGCGGAAGGTGTCGGCCGAACCGATCACCACGTTCTTGCCGCGGGCAGCCATGGCGCTCGCAATCTTGCCGACCGTTGTGGTCTTGCCGGCGCCGTTGATGCCCACAAACAGCACGCAGCTCGGCGTATCGGAAAACGGATCACGCTCAACAGGCACAAAATGGCCCTCGAGCTGCTCGGCCAGAGCGCGGCGAAGCTGCGGGGCGGTCTTAAGGTTCTTCTTGGCAGCAGCATCGCGCAGGTCATCGGAGACCTGAATAGCGACCTCGGCACCCATGTCACCCATGACGAGGGTGTCCTCAAGGTCCTCCCAAAAGTCCTCGTCGACCTCGCCACCAAAGTAGAAGACCTCGTTGAGGGCCTCGCGGCTGCGCTCAAGTCCGCGCGAGAGAGCGTCAAAGAATCCCATTATGCATTCACGACCTTTCCGGTTTCGCGATCGAGTTTTTGCGAGACGACGCGGCTGACGCCGTCGGCTTGCATCGAGACGCCATAGAGAACGTCAGCGTCCTCCATAGTACGGCGCTGATGCGAAATGACCAAGAGCTGTGTATCGGAACGCAGCACATCGAGGGCTCCGATGAGCTTGGACAGGTTGGCGTCATCAAGCGCCGCCTCGACCTCGTCAAGCACATAGAACGGCACCGTGCGCGTGCGGTACGCGGCAAAGAGCAGGGCGAGCGCCGTCAGACTCTTCTCGCCACCCGACATGAGCATCATCTTAGTAATGCGCTTGCCGCGCGGCTGCGCCACAACCTCAATGCCCGTCTCGGCAGGATGCTCGGGATCGGTCATCTCAAGATGAGCCTGGCCACCCGGGAACAGCATGGCGAAGATCTCGCGGAAGTTCGCGTCGACCTTCTCAAACGTCACCAGAAACGCCTTGCGCATCTTGCGATCAATGGCCACTGTGATCTTGGTGAGCGCCTTGCGCGCGCTCTCCAGATCGGCCAGCTGGTCCTCGATGTAGTCGGCGCGGCGCTTGAGCTGCTCGTACTCCCCCATGGCAACCTGGTTCACAGGGCCCAGGTTGTTGATCTGGCGCACGAGCTGGTTGAGCTCGCGCTCGGCGGCGTCGCGGTCGGTAGGCGCAGGAAGCATGAGCGCTTCCTCGAGCACCGTGGTGCCATCGGCGGTAATGGCCTTGATGGCGGCCTCTACCTGCACCTCGAGCTTGCCGCGTGCGACCTTGAACTCGTTTTGCGTCGTAGCGGCAGCATCGACCCGCTCTTTGGCGCGGGCGACCTCGGTCTTGGCGTCCTCGATGGTCTTCTTAAGCGAAGCCGAGTCCGCCTCCTCAAGCGTTGTCTGATCGCGCAGGCGCGCAGCCCAGTCCGAGGCGCGCTCCAACAGGGCGGAATAGCGCTCGTGCATGGGATCGACGCGAAGGCGCAGCAGCTCGAGCGAGCGCGAGGCCTGACGCGTCCCGCGGATACGACGGTCGATGCCCTCAAGACGATGCTCCAGGTCGGGCACGCGGCCCTTCAGCGAACGCAGGCGTTCGCTCGTCTGGGCTAGGCGAACCTTGGCGTCGGCGAGCTTGCCGGCAGCTTCGGAATCGTCACGGCGAACGCGGTCGAGTTCATCGTTGGCCTCGGCAATCTGCAAGCCCAGATCGCTTGCCTGCGCGCGGGCCTCGTCACGCGAACGGGTGAGCTCGTCAACGCGCGGGCGCGCAGCGCGAACGGCTTCGGAGGCCTGCTCGCGGCGCTTGGAGATGCGCACGCGCTCGACCTCGGCATTGTTGGCGCTTTGCTCCAAGCGGCCGATCTCGGAGAGCAGCGAGCGGCGCTCACCCTCAAGACGGGCGATCTCGCCGGCGGCATCGCCCTCGGCGGCACGTGCCTCCTCGACGGCGGCGTTGGCCTCAACGACTTGGTCCGAAGCATGATCAAAGATGGCAGCCAGATCGGGTTCCAGGCCCTCGAGCTCACGGATGCGGCGCTTGCGCTCCAAGGCACCCGAAGCCTCGCCGGCATCGAGCCCCACGCGCACCAGACCACCACAGCTCACGCGGGCGCCATCGGGCGTCACATAGGTCACGCCGTCAACGACAGGGGCAGCCAACGCGGCAGCCAAGTCATCGACCACGTAATAGCCGCCGAGAAGGGCCTCGACAACCGGGCCATAACCGGAGCGCACGGACAGACGATCGACCAGACGCGTACCGGCAGCGCCATTGGCAGCAGCACCGCCGCTCACGCCGCGCGCTACCAACAGCGCCTCGCCCGAAGCCTTCTTTTGGTCCAAAGCCGCACGACCGGCGCGCTCAAGCGTAGCGGCATCATCAAACAAAAGAGCATCGATATCGCCGGCAAGCAGCTGCTCCACCAGGCCCTCGAGCTCACGAGGGGCCTCGAGCACGTCGCCCAGACGACCCGAGACATCGTCGCCCAGTACACCCACCAGACAGCTCACGAGCGGCGAGCTGTCGGCCATGCGGGCATCGAGTTTCTTTTGGCTAGCAAGCTCCGAGCGCACCTCGGACAGTTTGTTGCGCGCCTCGCTCTCGCGGGCACGCAAGTCCTTAAGGGCTGCACGGGCGACCTCGGTAGCCTCGCGCGCATCAATCTGGGCTTGACGGGCCTGATCGAGTGCACCCTCAAGCTCCTCGGCGCGGTCGCGACGGCTCTCGAGTGAGGCCGTGACTTCCTCGAGCTGCTCGTCGATCTGCTCCAGGCGTGAGGCGTACATGTTGTCCTCGACCTCGGCGTTGCTCAGCGAGTCCTTCACCTTGGCGAGTTCGAGCGCCGCGTTATCGGCCACACGCTGCACATCGCGTTGCTCACGCGTAAGCTGCGAAATCTGATTGTCGAGCGTCACGCGCCGCTCGTGGAGCTGAGCGGCGGCAGGACCAGCGGCGTCAACGTCCTCCTGGGCCTGCATGTGCGCGCCGGTCACTTCCTCAAGCTGCGCACGCGCGTCCTCGAGCTCCTCTACCACGCGACGACGCTGATGCTCGGAGCTCGAGATCTGGCCGCGCATGTCGGACAGGCGCGACACCATGTTGTGGCCCTTTTCCTCGAGCAGGCGCATATCGGAGTTAATGCGACCGACCACGTCTTGCATATGGCGGCGCTGCTCACCCAGATCGCCCACAAACAGGCCCTTTTCCTCGAGCATAACCTGGAGCTTCTCGAGCTCGCGCTCCTTTTCGCCCATGCGGTACTGCGCAAGCTCCAGCTCGGCGGCACCTTCCTTGGAGCGGCTCTCCAAGTCGTTCCACTGCGACTGCAGCGAACGCAGCTCGTCGACGGCTAGCATCTGCGTAAGCTCGTTCGCGCGCGAGGACAGCTCTTTGTACTTGCGCGCGCGATCGACCTGACGCTCCAGCGGACGCAGCTGGCGGGCGATTTCCTTATTGATGTCGCGGGCACGGGTCAGATGCTCGTCCATCGACTTAATCTTTTTGAGCGCACGCTCCTTGCGGCGTTTGTGCTTGGAAATGCCGGCGGCCTCCTCGATGAGGGCGCGGCGCTCCTCGGGGCGGCTCTGCAAAATGGCGTCGAGCTTGCCCTGGCTGATGATGGAATGTGTATCCTTGCCCAAGCCCGAATCGTGCAGGATGTCCTGAATGTCCATCAGGCGGCACGGACTCGAGTTGATGAGGTACTCGCTTTCGCCCGAGCGATACATACGACGCGTGATGGCGACCTCGTCAAAGTCGACGGGCAGCATATGGTCCGAGTTATCGAGCACCAGCGTGACCTCGGCGACACCCACCGGCTTGCGCGCTGACGAGCCCGAGAAGATGACATCCTCCATGGCCTGGCCGCGCAGCTGCTTGGCGCTCTGCTCGCCCAGGACCCACAGAATCGAGTCAGAGATGTTCGATTTTCCCGAGCCGTTGGGACCGACGATGACGGTCAGGCCCGGCTCAAACGTCATATGGGCGCGGTCGGCAAACGACTTGAACCCTTTGAGCGTGAGGGACTTGAGATACACGGTTCCTCGCTTAAACAGGCTTCTTGTTGAGAATCACGCCGTTGGTGGTGTAGCCCATGCGGTCAAGTGCCTCAAGTGCAGCGGCTCCCTCGGCTTCCTTCTTTGAGGAGCCGGAGCCTCGACCCTGGCGAATACCATCGATCAACACCACGGCGGTAAAGGTGGGCGCATGCGCCGGGCCCTCGGAGCCAACGAGCTTATACGCCGGGGGTTCGTGACCGTCGGCTTGCACGCACTCCTGCAAGAACGATTTGGGGTTCGCGGGGTGCTCGGCACGCTCGGAGGCCAGGTGCGGTTTGAGCGTACGATGGATAAAGTCCGCCGCAACATCCCAGCCGGCATCCAGGTACAGCGCACCCACGAGCGACTCGTAGACGTTCTCGAGCGCCGAGTGCAGGCCGCGCGCGCCGGTACCGGTCTCGGAGGCACCAAAGATGATGATGTCGTCGATGCCCAGCTCATGCGACACCTCGGATAGCGTAGCGCCCGAGACAAGCGACACCTTCAGGCGCGTGAGCTTGCCCTCGTCAAACTCGGGATAGGACTCAAAGAGCGAACGGGCGACGACGGCGCCCAAAATGGAATCGCCCAAGAACTCAAGGCGCTCATAGCTGGCAGAAACCGGCTGGCCCTCGACTGCCGAGGGATGCGTAAGCGCCGCGCGCAGAAGCACCTTATTATTGAACTCGTGGCCCAGAATTTCCTGGGCACGCGTAAGTCGTTCAGACAAAGCCAAGACCTAGGCCTCCCTGGCGTTTTCAATCGCGTCGACGGCGTCGGCGACAGAGTTGAGCGAGAGCAGAGTCTCGTCATCGATCTCGAGGTTGAACTCGTCCTCGATAGCCGTAACCAGTTGCAGGCGCTCGAGCGAGTTGGCATCGAGATCGTCAAAGGTGGTCTCATCGCTAATTTCGGCAACATCGACGCCCAGAACGTCAGCAGCGACCTCGGCGATCTTGTCGAAGATTTCGGAGCGGTCCATAGCGCTTCCTCTCATAGTGCATGAATACCAAAAGAATGGTACCGCCCGGGCGGTACCAAGACACGGTTCTGATTCTACCCCACGAAGCAGGCCGCGAGGCACATAACAGCGCTCTAACTCGCTCTTACAAAACGATGCCGTCCATGGAGTTGGCGACATTCTCGACCAGCCCGGCGCGCACGGCTTCGGCCGCCGCAAGCGTACCGTTTTTAACAGCTTCGACCGAGGTGGCGCCATGGCCGATCAGAACCACGCCGCGCAGGCCCAAAAGAATCGCGCCGCCCTTGGCGTCGCCAGAGAGCTTGGCCTTTATCTCACGCATCTGCTTTTTAATGAGCAGCGCGGCGATCTTGGTGCCAAGCGAAGACATAAAGACGCCCTTGAGCTCCTGCAACAAAAACTTGGCAGCGCCCTCGGTGGCCTTGAGCGCAATGTTGCCCGACATGCCGTCGGCGACCACGACGTCAAAATTGCCCGACGTAAGATCGGTGCCTTCGCAGTTACCCACAAAGCCGGGAACGGCGGCTTTCATGGCCGGGAAGCAGGCCTTGGTAAAGTTGGAGCCCTTCTCGTCCTCGGTGCCATTGGCAAGCAAGCCCACGCGAGGATGCTCGATGCCCAGGACAACGCGGGCATAAGCGCTACCCATCTGGGCAAAACGCACCATGTCGTCCACCTCGACATCGGGGTTGGCGCCCATGTCGCACAGCACCGTCAGGCCGCCGGCACGATTGGGCAGCGCATTGGTCAAACAGGGGCGCACCGGCTGCTTCTTGCCTTCGGCCATATATCTAAACGGTGTGACGTAGGCGGTCGCGGCAGCGGTCATGGCGCCGGTGGAGCCGGCGGAGAAAAACGCGTCCGCGTTGCCCTTTTTGATGGCGCGGCAGGCAAGCACGATCGAGGACTTGCGCTTGGTCATCACGGCGCGAATGGGATCGTCATCCATGGCGATAATGTCAGGGGCTTCCAGAGCCTCCACACGTGCATGGGCCGCGGCAAAGAGATTGACGATTTCGGCGGGACCGACTGCCAGGACCTCGATATCGGGATCGGCGGCAAGTGCAGCCTCGATACCATCGAGAACAACCTGAGGTTTCTCGTCTCCGCCCACAACGTCTACACAAACGCGAACGTTACTCATATACATACTCCTTATACAAAAATGGCCGACTCATTGAGCCGGCCATTGTGGTTCCATTTGGAACGGCATCGCATCCAGAGTATACCGTTACTCGGTAACGATAACCTCGCGGTCCTTGTAGAAACCGCAGCTGGGGCACACGTGGTGCGGAAGCTTGACAGCGCCGCAACGGGGGCACGTGGACTGAGCCGCAGCCGAGATCTTCATGTTGGCGGAACGACGGGTGTGAGTGCGGATACGACCCTGCTTTTGTTTAGGTACGGGCATAGTGACCTTCCTTATGAACTATCCAGTGTGGCGATTACGCGCAAGTAGCGATACTACCACAGTTTTACTCATCGAGCTTAAGATTCTTCAATGCTGCAAATGGATTTTCCGTGGCAGCGGCCCATTCTGCCTCTGCCTGTGCGGCGCAATCGCATTGCTCGACGTTGAGATTGCAACCGCAAGTGGGACACAGACCGCGACAATCGGGCTTGCACAGGACAACGAACGGCGTGTCCATGACAACCGCGTCGTTGATGGGCTCACCCAGATCGACGATGCGATCCTCGCCCAGTAACTCGTAGCCGTCTTCGTAGGCCTCGGGATCCTCGGGCTCGTTAAAGAGATAGAATTCCTCGATCTCACCGGCGATATCAAACGAAGCGGGCTCCAGGCAACGGTCGCACTCACCGGTTGCATGCGCGCGGACCATGCCCGTAAGCAGAACACCGGTGCCGGCATTGGTAAAGACCACATCGTAATCAATGCCGTTCTGCAGCTGGTACTCCTTCTCGCCCACCGTATAGGTGGCAACATCGACCTTACCGGTCAGCGGATACGAATCTCCAGGAAACTCGAGCTGCTCGGAAAGATCGACGGTAACGCTCGGGAACTCAGCCATTACCACTGACCATTCTGTTGGGCGGCACCCTCGTTGAGCTGCTGACGGCAACGGGTAACGGTGCCGGTCAGGCTCTTGAGGTTCTCCTCCAGGTGCGTAAAGACCTGCTCTGCATAGTCCTCGGCAGCATAACGCGTCTCGCGCTCGTACTGCTGGGCACGATCGCGGATGTCGTCGGCCTGCTGCTGCGCAAGGCGGACGATCTCCTGCTCACCGGCAATGGTGAGGGCCTGCTGCTGAGCGTCGGCGATGATGGAATCGGCCTGGGCGGCGGCGGAAGCCATAAGCTCCTCGCGCTCCTTAAGGATACGGCGGGACTTCTGCCACTCCTCGGGATAGCTCATGCGGATCTCGTCGAGGATGTTGAAGAACACGTCGGCGTCGATGACCTTGAACTGAGCGTTCTTGCCGAAAGGCGGCTTGGCTTCCTCGATCAGCCCTTCGAGCTCATCGACCAAGCTGACGATCCTATCGCCAGGAAAATTCTCGCCCGGCATCCGGTCTCCTTTCATAGGTAACATATCATCGTGCTAGTTTACCACATGCCACCAGGCAATAAGAAACGTCACGAAAAGCGATGTTTGAGCGCTTTGACCACATTGGGCGGAACAAAATTGGAAACGTCGCTACCGAGCGAAGCAATCTGGCGCACCACCGAACTCGAGATGTAGCCGTACTGTGGAGCACTCATGACAAAGATGGACTCCAGCTCGTTATCCAAGCGATAGTTGAGGTCGGCCTGCTGCAGCTCATACTCAAAGTCGGTCATGGCGCGCAGGCCCTTGACCACGGCCCCCGCCCCCTGCTCACGAGCGAAGTCGACCAAGAGGCCGGTAAAGGGCAGGACCTCGACGCCGTCGATATCGCCGAGCGCCTCGCGGGCCAGCGCCACGCGCTCATCGAGCATAAACGTGGTGCCCACGCCGTTTTTGCCCTGCGACTCGGCAACAGCGACGATCACGCTGGGAAAGATGCGACGGGCGCGGCGGATCACATCGATATGGCCAAACGTGATGGGATCGAAGGTGCCCGGGACGATCACGCGGTTGATGGTGTCATTCATGAGCATCCTCCTGAAAAGTCGTGCCGTCGCTGCCATCGGCATCGGCGACGGTATCGTCATCCTCGCCCTCGCCGACCCAACGGAGCAGGTCGACCGAGGTGATGCCATAGCGTTTCTCACGCACGGTTACAAAGCCGGCAGGATGTGCGCCCACGTCGGCGGCAGCATGCTCAAACAGAGCATAGGCGCCCGGGGTGAGCAAACCCTGCTGGGCCAGGTTCTGCAGCAGCTCATCGACCGGCTCGGCACCAAAAGCATAGGGCGGGTCGAGCAAGACCAGATCAAAGGGGCCGCCCGGCACGCGGCCGCGCGAAGCGCTCGCAAGGACATCGCCCGTCACCACACGCCAACGCGCGCGATCGCGGCAGAGCGACTCGATATTCTTGGTAATGAGCCTCGCGGCATTGCGATCGATCTCGAACGTCGTGAGCGAACGGGCTCCCCGCGAGAGCATCTCAATGCCTAGGGCACCGGAGCCGCCAAAGGCATCCAGTACGCGGACCTCGTCCAAATCAAAGTCAAAGGCCGATAGGACCATGGATGCGCACGCTTCGCGCACGCGGTCGGTCGTCGGACGCGTAACATCGCGACCGCGCGGCTCTTCGATTTTGCGACCGCGCCATTCACCGCCGATGATTCTCATCCTCCGCTGACCTCCTTAAAAATGTGTCGATATCGCATGGCGACCGCATCGCGCAGGGGGCGCGTCGCCACGGAGTCTAGGTTGCAAGCATACCGCAAGAGCTCAACCGCGTCCAAATGGGCCCACTCGATCAGCTCCTCGTCGGCATCCAGGTCGACAAAGCGCAGGGTCACTCCGCCATGCTGGCGGTACCCCAGGATTTCGCCCTCGTGGCGCAGACGCAGGTCCATCTGGGCGAGCGTAAAGCCATCCGAGGTTTTTTCGAGCGATTGCAGGCGATCTTGTGCTGCCGAAGCGCCGCCGTTGCCCTTGGAGTGCGTCATGACCAGGCACGTGCCCGACACGCTGCCACGGCCCACGCGACCGCGCAGCTGGTGCAGCGCCGCCAAACCAAAGCGCTCGCCGTTCTCGATGACCATGACGGTGGCGTTAGGCACGTCGACGCCCACCTCGACCACCGTAGTCGAGACGAGCACGTCAATCTCGCCACGCTTAAAGGCATCGATAACCTGGTCCTTCTCCCCCGCTGGCATGCGGCCGTGAAGGCGCTCGATGGCAAGACCCGGCAACGCCAGACGCAGGCGATCGAGCTCGGTCGCCGTATCGTGCAGCGGCACGGGGACCGTCACGTGGCCCTCGTCGTCGCGGGCGATACCGGGCACGTCCTCCAGATCATCGGCCGAGTCACTCGGCTCCACGAGCGGGCAAATCACGTAGGCCTGCTGACCCTTTTCATGCGCCTCGCGGATGGCGCCATAGGCAAGGTCGCGGCTCGACTCGGAAAGCACGCGTGTCGTCACGCCAGCGCCAGGGACGGGCCGATGGCGGATGATGCTCGTGTCCAGATCGCCGTAGATCGAAAGCGCCAGCGTACGTGGGATGGGCGTTGCCGTCATAACGAGCAGATCGGCACCAGGGCCCTTCGCACGCAGGGCGTTACGTTGGCCGACGCCAAACCGGTGCTGCTCATCGATGACCACGAGCGATAGATGCTTGAACGCAACGTTATCCGAAAGCACCGCGTGGGTGCCAAAGAGGACATCGAGCTCACCCGATTCCAGCTGGGCATGGATCCGCTCGCGCTCGGCCGCCGGCGTGGCACCCGTCAGAAGTGCCCAGGACATGCCGGCCTGCGAGAGCAGAGGGCCGGTCTTATCGGCATATTGGCGCGCCAGCACGCCCGTGGGCGCCATAACGCAGGCCTGCGTGCCGCTATCGGCAGCCACAGCCAGCGCGCAGGCGGCAACGGCGGTCTTACCGGTACCGACATCGCCCAGCAGCAGGCGGTTCATCACGTGCCCGCCATCGCACATATCGCGCAGGATATCTTGGAACGCGGCCTCCTGCTCGTCGCTCAGCGAAAACGGCAGGGCCTGCTTAAGCGCGGCCAGGTGCTCGCCCGCGGCGTGGGCATAGGGCACCACATCGACCAGGCCGCCGTCGTTGCGCAGGCGCAGCGCCAGCTGCAGATAGAGGCACTCCTCGTAGGCAAGCCGTGCGCGCGCGATATCGCGCTCAGCCATGCTCGAGGGAAAATGGATCGATCGAAGCGCACGGGCATTGCTCATCAGGCGGCGCTTGACGCGCAAGCGTGCGGGAATCGGATCGAAGGGATTGCCGACGACCTCGAGCGCGCCACTTACGATGCGGCGCATCCACGCCTGGCTCACGCCGTCACTCACATAATGGACCGGCAAAATGGTGCCCGCAGCACGCCCGTCATCGAGCTTTTCAAAGTGCGGCGAGGCCATCTGCTTAAAGCCGTAGGCAAACTCGACCTTACCCATCACGGCCAGGCGGTCGCCCTGCTTAAGCTGCTGAGCAATCCAGGGCTGGCGGAAAAAGGCGACCTGCAGCACGCCCGTCTCGTCAACGAGTGAGACCTCGGTCACCGGCATGCGCGGACGCGGCTGCTTTTGGACGATACGGTCGACCGTGGCGATGATGGTGCACACGGTACCGATGGGCGCCATCTCGATGGACCACGAACGAGTAAAGTCGAGGTAACGATGAGGGATATGGAGAAGGAGGTCCCCCACCGTCCGAATTCCCAGACGGCGAAGGGCCTCCTCACGTTTACCCGAAACATATTTGAGTCGCGCGATATCCTCGTCGAGCGCATTGCTCTGGGCAAAGCGCTCCGAGACGCGCGGCACGGAGCACAGCTCGGACATGGGCAGTTGCCTACTCGATCGAGAAGATAACGGGATAGAGCGGCTGCTCGCCACGATGGGCGTCAATCTCCAGATCGGGCTGAGCCTCCTCAATGGCGTCGACAATCTCCTGGAAGGCCTCATCGGACAGTTCCTCGCCTGCCAGAATCGTCAGCGCGTCGCCCTCCTCTTCCTCCTGCATGCGGTTGATGCAATCAAGCGTGACCTGCTTCACGTCGGAGCCGACCACATCGATGGAACCGGCAATGATACCCATGACGTCACCGGAGTGAATCGGGGAGCCGTCCGAGGCGCTGGAGTCGCGCACGGCGCGGGTGACCTCGCCATCGCGGACCTCGCTGATGGCGTCGACCATAGCGGCGACGGCATCCTCGAGCTCGGAATCGGGCAGGACCGCAAACAGCGCGGAGAACGCCTGGGGAACGGTCTTGGTAGGAACGACGGCGACCTTCTTATCGGTGCAGGCAGAGGCGGCGGCCTCGGCAGCCATGCGGATGTTACCGTTGTTGGGCAGGATGATAACCGAGGTCGCGTTGACCTGGTCGACGGCGCCCATCAGGTCGGCGGTCGAGGGGTTCATGGTCTGGCCGCCCGAGACGATCACGTCAACGCCGAGGGACTTGAGGATGTCGGCCTCGCCCGAACCGGCGGCAACGGCGACAAAGCCCAGCGCCTTGGCGGGCTCGGCAGCCTTCTCCTGATCCTCGTGGATCTTGGCGGTACGGTCGTGGGCCTCCATCTCCATGTTGTGGATAAAGACCTCGTAGATCTGGCCAAGCTGCAGCATGTGCTCGAGCACCAGGTTGGGGGTGTTGGAGTGCACGTGGATCTTGTAGTCGGGGTAGGCGCCCACGAGTAGCTCACAGTCGCCCATGGAACCCAGGAACTTAAGGCACTCATCCTCGTCAAACGGGGCGTCGGCCTTAAAGAGGAACTCGTTGCAGTAGCGGAACTCCGAGCCCTCCCAATCGTCGTTGGCCTCGATCTCAACGCGGCCAAGAGCGGCATCGCGTGCAGAGCCAGCGGAATCGAACGTAGCGGAGAAATCCTCGACAACGGTGCTGCGACCAAGTGCTGCAGCCACAAAGTTCTCCAGGAAGATGGCAAAGCCGAAGGCGCCGGAGTCGACCACGCCGTTCTCTTTGAGGACGGGCAGCAGGTCGGGCGTGCGTGCGACGGACTGGTAGGCCTCGACGACGATAGCGTCGAGCGCATCCTCGGCCGAGAACTTCTTCTTTTCGCACTCGTCGGCCTTGGTCGAGACATCGCGCAGCACCGTGAGGATCGTGCCCTCGATGGGCTTGCGGACGGCCTGGAAGGCGACCTTGACGGCACGACGGAAGGCGAAGGCGATGTTGGCGGACGTAATGGGCTCGTCGGCGGAGACAAGGCCCTCGGCCACGCCGCGCAGGATCTGCGAGGTAATGACGCCGGAGTTACCGCGGGCGCCCATCAGGGAGCCGTGGGTGATGGCGCCGGCAATGGCCTCCATGTCGGCATCGGCGGGAAGGGCGGAGAGCTCCTTGGTCACCGAGGCGAGCGTGAGCGACATGTTGGTGCCGGTGTCGCCGTCGGGCACGGGAAAGACGTTGAGCTTGTTGATCTCCTCGGCCTTGTCGGAAACGGCAGCCGCAGCGATCGGAAAACAGGTGCGAATGGTCTTTGCAATCATGGGTATTTGAATCTCCGTTTTCGGATGCTAGTTCAGACGGCTCTTGAGCGCGTCGATATGGATGCCGATCTTAAGGCTGGCGGGATCGATCTGGGCGATCTCCTGCAGGGTGAAGGCAACGGAGCTCGAAAGATTGTGACAGACGGACTTCATGTTGACGCCGTTCTCGAGCACGACGTGAAGATCGACCGTAAGGCCGTTCTCGTCGGCGGAGACAAGCACGCCCTTGCGGAGGCGCTGGCCGGCAAGCAGGCGCACGCTCTCGGCGCCCTGGAGCTGCTCAGCCATACCGACGACGCCATAGCACGTCATCGCGGCATAACCGGCAATATCGGCAATAACGTCGTTCGAGACGCTCAGGCTGCCGTTAATGGTCTCAGACACAAGAATCTCCTTATCTGGTGCTCGCGGCACCATGTCGTGGGAGCAATCATTGCAATATTTTACAACGACCGCGCCATGTTGAGGTGGTGGGTCGCGGGATTACATCCTCGACACGAAATGTTGATATGGCAACGTTCGAGTCAAGTGATCGCGGCATGAAAAAACCCGCCGCATAAGCGACGGGTTTTACAACCTGGCTCCCCGGGTAGGACTCGAACCTACAACAGCGCGGTTAACAGCCGCGTGCTCTACCATTGAGCTACCGAGGAATAGGTGCGTGCTCTCAAGCAACGAAGTTTATTATACGGACGAATCAGCTTAGGGCAAGAACTTTTTTGAGATTTTTTCCGACCTAGTCATTGGCCTTGATTCTCATCTTCATTGCAACAGACTCAGGACTCAGCGCAACGCGTTGCGCTGAGTCCTGAGGCGCGAATCCGGGTAGG
>URSO01000037.1 GCA_900550415.1 uncultured Collinsella sp. | reverse complement strand
GAGCAGCTACGTTTACGTGCTAGCAGCTATACCGGATGCCCGCCATTAAAATCTGCAAAGGCGAAACCGAAAAATATAAATACAGTAAGTCGATGCGACAAAGGAGGCGACCCTTCATCGCATCGACTTACCAGAAAAGTAAATATTGTTTCAAGCGAGTAGCCGCCCGCCTGCCTCTCACACATATCGTTCCACGCGCAGTTTCGCAGCGAGCGAAGCGAAGCGAGAATGTTTGAGCATGGAATGATATGTGTGAGAGGCGGGCGGGAGGGATAAGAGCGTCCCTAGGCGACGCCGCTGGAGCCGAAGCCTCCTTTGCCTCGGTCGGTTTCGTCTAGTTCTTCTACTTCTATGAGATTGACCGTGGGGACTTCTTGGATGACGAGTTGGGCTATGCGGTCGCCTTTGTTGATTTGGATGTCGTTGGTGGGATCCAGGTTGATGAGGATAACCTTGAGTTCTCCTCGGTAGCGGGCGTCGATGAGGCCCGGCGTGTTAACTATAGACAGGCCCTGCTTGATGGCCAAGCCGCTGCGGGGCTGCACGAAGCCGGCGTAGCCATCGGGCAGGGCGATAGCCAGCCCAGTAGAGACCAGACGGCGTTCGAAGGGCTTCAGGACGCAGTCCTCGTTGGAGCGCAAATCCAAGCCGGCATCGGTGGGATGGGCGTATTTGGGAAGCTCGACGGTGGGGTCGAGACGCTTTATGTTGACGGTAATGTTGGACATGGAATCACCTTAACTTGTCGAGCTCTTGCAGAAACTCATCGACGTCTTTGAAATCACGGTAGACCGAGGCAAAGCGGATGTACGCCACCTTGTCAATCTTGGCCAAGCGTTTGAGCACCATATCACCCAACTCATGCGACGTGACGGCCGTAAGCGTGCGAGAGCGCAGCTCGACCTCGATGTCGTCGATAATCTCATTGAGCTTCTTAGTGTCGATATCACGCTTGATGGTGGCGCGCATCAAGCCGACGAGCAGCTTATTGCGATCGAACCGCTGCTTAGTTCCGTCCGACTTAATGACCTCAATTGGGTCTTCACATCGCTCGAACGTTGTAAAGCGGTAGTTACACGAGCAACATTCGCGACGGCGCTTAATGGTGTTATTTGACTCCTGCATACGGGAATCAACGACGCGGGTATGTGCCTTGCCGCATTTGGGACAGCGCATGGTACCTCCTCCTAAACGATAACAAGGGTACCATGCGCAGCGCGATAATGATTACGAACGAGCAGGAACCTTAAGATGCGCACCGGCGGCGAGCGAACCATGCTCCAGATGATTGACGTTACGGATCATGTCGGAAGTCTCTTGCGTGGAAAGGCCTTCGATTGGATATTCCTCGGCAAGCGACCAAAGAGAATCACCATGCTGAACGCGAATGGTCTCGTAGGTAACGTTGGAAACGGACTCGGCATACGCAGCGTGACGAGCACTAAAGACAGACGTAGCGAGGACAAAGAAGAGCGTAAGCGCAACGGCAACGGCGACAATCGTCGAAACCTTCAGGGCGGCGCGGGTAGGCGCGGCTACAGTCTGCTGATTGCGAGCAGGCTGCACGGTCAGAGGCTGAAAGCCGGAGCGGCCACCCTGAACAACCGTAAAAGTGGGTTCTGCAGGCGTCTCGAGCTTAAGGGCGAGGTTTCCCTGGACCATATTCGTTACATTCATCATGTTCTCCTCTCGCGTGTTTTGCTGAGAACAGTTTTATCAAGCCGCGCGGACAAAAATGTCTGGCGCGGGAACGAATGTTCGGTTATTATTATCTTCGAACAGTTGTTCCTGTCAAGCAAAATTCGAACATTTGTTTGACATGGGTAGAGAGGATGCCCTGATGGCTCGCAAAATTACCAAGCGCCAGCAGCAAATTTACGACTTCATCAAGGAATATCAGCAGGAGAAGGGTTATCCGCCCAGCGTGCGCGAGATGGCTTCTGCCGTGGGCCTTTCCTCCCCCAGCACCGTGCACGCTCATCTCTCTGCCCTGGAGGCGCGCGGGCTACTCAAGCGCGATGCCACCAAACCGCGCGCCCTGGAACTCTTTAATGAAGACGGTTCCTCTGTCTCAATTTCTAAATCTGACGAGCCCTCCGCACCTCGCGGGACGGTCTCGCTACCGCTTGTTGGTCGCGTCGCGGCTGGGATCCCCATTCTGGCCGAGCAGAATATCGAAGACACTTTTTCTATCCCGACCGAAATCGCCACTGATCAGGGGTCCTTTATCCTTGAGGTGCATGGGAGCTCAATGATCAATGTCGGCATCTTCAATGGCGATTACATCATCGTCCGTGAACAAAAGAGTGCCATGAACGGCGAAATTGTCGTGGCCATGATTGATGGTTCAGCGACCGTCAAGACGTTCTACAAGGAGCAGGGACGCGTACGCCTGCAGCCTGAGAATGACACCATGGAGCCTATCTATGCAACGAATCCCGTTATCCTGGGCAAAGTCGTCGGTTTGATGCGCCGGTTCTCGTAATGCAAAAACGCATCACCATCTTTGACACCGTCCGCGGGTTTACGATGATTTCAATGGCAGGTTTTCACGCTTGCTACGATCTCGCGTATCTGCACGACTGGGATATGCCCTGGTTTACCCAGACTGTCTTTCAAGACATCTGGCGCGCCAGCATCAGCTGGGTATTTTTGTTTATCGCGGGTTGGATGTGTACGCTCTCACGCAACAATGCTAAACGAGCGGCCAAGTACGCTGCCGCAGCTTTGGTCGTCTGGATCGCAACAACGCTCGTATCGGTCGACGATTCAGTGAACTTTGGCATCATTTATTGCATGGCAACGTGTACCGCTGTGGTTGCACTAACCCGTCCGCTACTCCAAAAATTACCGGGTTCGTGGGGCATCGCAGCGTGCCTTGTTCTTTTTGCCCTAACTTGGGGCATTCCAAAAGCGGTCTACCCACTCCCCTACCTGGCATGGCTAGGATTTCCGGGGCCGGGTTTTGTATCGGGAGACTACTATCCACTCATTCCGTTTGTCTTTATGTACCTTACCGGCTTTTTTGCTGCCCAGGCAGCACAAGCATCAAGCCTCGAAGCGCCAGAATGGGCATACGCGAATCCCATCCCGGCGCTCACAGTCCTTGGTCGGCATGCCTTACCGTTCTACCTGCTCCATCAGCCTGTCATTCTAGGCGTACTAGAACTCGTTTATTC
Organism: uncultured Collinsella sp.; assembly: GCA_900550415.1. GTDB lineage: Bacteria > Actinomycetota > Coriobacteriia > Coriobacteriales > Coriobacteriaceae > Collinsella. The sequence continues at coordinate 18,508 of URSO01000037.1, read as the reverse complement.
CGTGCGATAACGCTCGAGCCGCGGTGCAATACGAGTCGGCAGTTTCGCCACAATACGAACGCCATCCTCAAGATATTCCTCATGCAAAAGGGTCCCCTGCTCATGCACGAGTGTGATGAGCGCACCTTCACGATACGGGATATCAGCAGAAAGCAACACATCGGTGGCGGCCGCCTCGCGAGCAATGCGATCGACGAGATCGTCGATCCCCTCGCCCGTTTGGGCCGAAAACAGAACGGCCTCGGGATAACGACGACGGAAACTCAATCGATCAACGCTGTCGAGAAGATCGATTTTATTGAATACGGTCAACGTTAAACGCTCTCCGGCGCCGATCTCATCAAGTACGCGGTCGACAGCCTCAAGCTGCCGCTCATAGTCCTCGTCAGACGCATCTACGACCTTGAGAATTAGATCGGCACCCAACACCTCGGACAGCGTCGATTTAAAGGCATCGACCAGACCATGCGGCAGTTTTTGAATAAAGCCGACGGTATCGGTGATCGTCATGCCGCGACCGCCGGGCAAGCGATACGAACGCGTCGTCGGGTCGAGCGTAGCAAACAGCTTGTCCTGCGAAAGTACCGTAGAGCCGGTCAGACGATTGAGCAACGTCGATTTACCGGCATTGGTATAACCGGCTAACGCGACACGAAATGCCGGTGACTCAATGCGACTCTTGGATTGAATATCGCGACGCTGTTCAACCTGCCTGAGCTCACGACGAAGTGCAGCGATCTTATTACGAATGAGGCGACGGTCGACCTCGAGCTGACTTTCGCCCTGACCAAAGCGTGAGCCGATGCCGCCGCGCGTCTGTTCCTTGGCGAGATGACTCCACATGCCACGCAGTCGAGGTAACAGATATTGAAGCTGTGCCAGCTGTACCTGTAGGCGTCCCTCACGCGTCTGAGCATGCAGACCAAAGATATCCAAAATCAGAGCCGTACGATCGATAATCTTTACCGGCTCGCCCACGGCTTTCTCCAAATAGGACTGCTGCGAGGGCGTCAGGTCGTCGTCAAAAATAACGACATCGGCATCCATGCGATGCACCAGGCCGCAAAGCTCTTCAACCTTACCAGAGCCGATAAACGATTTAGGATACGGCTTTACCAAACGCTGCGACAAGCGTGCCACGCACTGGGCACCAGCCGTGTGGGCAAGACGTTCCAGCTCATCGAGCGAGCGATCGAGCGGCCATGCATTGTCGCGCCATTCAACGCCAACCAAAATGGCACGCTCGGGCTCGGGTGCCGTGGGAACAAGGGGGAAACGGGCCATTAGGCAGCCTCAATACGATGCAGGATATCCTCAACGACCTCATCGATCGTACATTCATCCATATCAAACCACACGATACGGTCATCGCGCTTAAACCACGAAAGCTGACGCTTGGCATAACGACGCGAACGCATCTTAATGAGTTCGCGGGCCTCATCCATGCTCATCATGCCATTGAAAACATCGATGATCTCTTTATAACCAATTGCCTGCATCGACGTCAGGGCATCTCCCAGCCCCTGGTCCATAAGACCGCGGACCTCATCGACAAGACCCTGCTCAAACATCAGATCGACGCGTAGGTTAATGCGTTCATAGAGCACCTCGCGATTACGCGTCAGGCCAAACCATAACGCATGATAATGCTCGCGCGGAACACCAAACTGGCTTTTTTGCTGCGCATAGGAAACGCCATCATCATGCATCTCGAGCGCACGAATCACACGGCGCACGTTATGGGGATGAATAACAGCAGCCGATTCTGGATCGCGCTCGGCAAGCAGGGCATGCAGTTCTTCCTCGCCAATACGCTCGGCAAGCTCCTGATAGCCCGCACGGCGATCGTCCTCAAGTTCACCCGAGGGAAAGTCCATCTCATCGAGGGCTGCCTTGAGATATAGCCCCGTACCTCCGCAAAAAACCGGCAGGCAACCCGAACCAAGGAGACGTTCAACATGAGCGCGAGCGTCAGCCTGATAAAGCGCAGCAGAATATGCCACACCCGGCTCTACAATGTCGACGAGCCGCAGCGGCGCCGTACACTCATCGGGCGCCATCTTTGCGGTACCGATGTCCATGCCGCGATAGATTTGCATCGCATCGCACGACAGCACTTCGGACGAAAGACGAGCTGCCAAACAGTCGGCAACATCGCTCTTACCAACCGCCGTCGGACCGACGATCGCAACGGCGGAAAGACCTGCCCCGGGAGCAACCATTAGCGCGGCCTACCCACAACGGAGCCGGACAAATACCAGGTCTTGGCAACATCAACGTCGACATCAACGATCTTGCCAACAAGCTGATCGATGCTGTAACCCTCGGGGATGGGCGCATGCACGGTCTGATTCTTGGGACTCTTGCCCAGCAGGACCGCGTCGTTCTTTTTACTCGTTCCCTCAATGAGCGCCGGCACAACGGTGTGCAGCTCACCCTGGTTATACTCGTGTGCCGTGGTCTCGATAACCTTAACCAGGCGGTTGAAACGCTCAAGAATAACCTCATGCGGCGTAGGATCGTCAATCTCGGCGGCCGGGGTACCGGCGCGCTTGGAATAGATGAAGGTATAGGCCTGAGCATAGCGGACCGTCTCGGCAAGTGAGAGCGTCTGCTCAAAGTCTTCTTCAGTCTCGCCCGGGAAGCCAACGATAATATCAGTCGAGAGCGCGATATCGGGCATGCGGTTGCGAATGCGATCGACAAGGCCCAGATAGTCCTCGCGTGTATAACGGCGATTCATCTCTTTGAGGATCCGCGTCGAACCTGACTGGACAGCCAGGTGCAGCTGCGGCATAACGGCAGGCGTCTCGGCCATGGCGTCGATGGTCTCGGGCAGCAGGTCCTTGGGATGTGAAGACGTAAAGAAGATGCGCTCCACACCCGAATCGCCCACGGCACGCAGCAGATCGGCAAAACGCGGCTTACCAAACAGATCGCGACCATATGAGTTAACGTTTTGGCCCAGCAGCGTAATCTCACGCACGCCCTGGCGCACGAGCCCGGTCACCTCGTCGACAATCTCCTCAAAGGGACGGCTCTTTTCGCGACCGCGCACGTACGGCACGATACAATAGGTGCAGAAATTATTGCAGCCCGTCATGATGGGCACCCAGGCGTGATACTGGGTCTCGCGATGCCACGGCATACTCATGGCATCCGTATCCTCATGCTCATTGGTGCGGATATGACGCTTGCCGTCAAGGAACGCCTCGGCAATAAGCTCGGCAACATAAGCGATGGAATGTGTACCGAAGATGACGTTGACGTTATCGACGTTGGTAAGCAGGCCCTCGCCATCGCGCTGCGCGATGCAACCACCAACGGCAACAACACGTTTGCCCGAAGGCGAAGGCGGCAGGCTCTTGCAAGAGTTGCACTGGCCGTACAGGCGAGTATCGGCGGCCTCGCGCACGCAGCATGTCATGAAGACAACGATATCGGCATGCGCAGGATCGAGCGCCATGAGGCAACCATACGAATCGAGCAGACCGCTCACGCGCTCAGAGTCGTGCTGATTCATCTGGCAGCCAAAGGTGCGGATAAAGTAGGTTTTACCGGCAAGAATATCGCGTTCGGAACGCTGGTCCATGTGCATAAGTCCTAACGATGGGGAGCTAAACAAGGCAATCAGAAGCTATGCCACAGGCTTAACATCATCCATGACGACGTTATCCATAGCAGCTCGATTGATCTGGTGAACGTAGATAGAAAGGCGGATGGCCGTGCGCGACTCCCCGTTAATGAGGATGTCGGAGAACACAGGCGCGCAGGAAATATCAAAACCGGTTGGGATCAAAAAACCGCGCGCGATAGCCACGGCCTTAATGGCCTGGTTGACCGCACCGGCGCCGACACACTGAATGTTGACGGGTACACCATCCTTGACCATGCCGGCGATGGCGCCGGCAACGGACGCGGGCGATGATTTGCTTGATACCTTCAGGCAATCCATGAAGAAACTCCTGCGTTTAAAAGTACGTTTTAACTGCAATAACTGTATCGTACCGAGTGGACTCGGTAAAGGCACTATTCCTCTTTGGCAAGATCGAAGGTCACGGTGATTCGATCACGCGAAACGCGAATCTTTGGGTCGCCGCAAAGGTTGAGATAGTACCGGGCGGCAAGGTCATTAAAGTCGCGCTCCACAGCACGCGAAAACTGCGCCATATCATCCTTGGCAATACGTAGCCCGCGACGATCCTTTGCGAGATCGACAGGAGCCGGCGCATGCGAGGACGAATCACGCTCGCGCAGCAGACGCGCGGTCACACCGCGAACGGGCTTAATCTGCCCTGCCAAAATGCGATGAGCCGTGCGCTCGGACATCTCAAGACCCAAACCCGCACAGATACGGATAAAGTCCTCGGCATCAGAAGCAAGGCCTAAACGATCGATAACCGGAAGCTCGCTCTCGTCATCAATGAACAAGAGACGAGACGTATCAAGCCGACCTGACGCCTGAGCATAAAGGGTCGCGGCAATCTCAGACGGAGAGCCCAGATAGACATCGCAACCACGCAACTCCTCGAGCGCAAACTCACAAGCAGCGCGAATAATATTATGCGGACCGCGAGCACAGACGTAACGCCCGTCCTCATCCTTGACGGCCTGGGGCCAGCTGGACTGATCGGCACGCTCACTGAGGCGGTCGGCTGCGACGCTCACCTTGAAGGCTGAACCAAGATCGACGCCGGACGTGACCACACGGGCCTCGTCGGTGTTCTGCTTGATCGAAAACAATGCCATGCCACGACCGTGAACGCCCCAACGGTCCATCTTCATGCTCTCGAGCTTGGAGGTAACGCGGGCATCGAAGATTCGCTCTTGCATATCCTGCGGAACGCCCGAACCGTTATCCAGAAAGACAAGCGTGCGGACGCCATCTTCCTTGGTCGTGGCGAGATAGACCTTGTCGGCGCCGGCATCTCGAGCATTGCGGAGCATTTCTATGACGATATCCTCGACATTCTGAATGTCGTGTTTTGCCTGGCGCCGCTCAGCCTCCGAAACGCGGAGGCGGACATACCCCTCGCCAAGGTTCTCCTCGACGCGAAGGTTGCCCTCCCCCGACATCGACGCGATAAATGAGATGAGCTCGTTCGCGTCGCTCATGTTATTTAGCGATATCGACAGCGCGGCTCTCGCGAATCACGACGACGCGCACCTGACCGGGATACTCCATCTCTTCCTCGATCTGATGGGCGATATCGTGAGCCAGAACCGTGGACTGGGCATCGGAGATCTTGTCCGGCTGAACCATGACGTGGACCTCACGACCAGCCTGCATGGCATAGGTACGCTCGACGCCGTCATGGGAGTTGGCGATCTCCTCGAGCTTCTCAAGACGCTTGATGTAGTTCTCGGCAGACTCGCGACGGGCACCGGGGCGAGAGGCAGAGACAGCATCGGCGGCCTGTACCAGGACATCGAGCACCGTGTTGGGGTCGACATCGGCATGGTGAGCCTCGATAGCGTGGACGATAACGGGCTTCTCGCCATAACGACGGGCAAGCTCGGCGCCGATAACGGCATGCGGGCCCTCGACGTCGTGGTCGATTGCCTTGCCCAGGTCATGCAGCAGGCCGGCGCGCTTAGCGGTCACAACGTCCAGGCCAAGCTCGGAAGCCATCACGCCACACAGATCAGAGACCTCGAGAGAGTGCTGAAGCACGTTCTGACCAAACGAGGTACGGTAGCGCAGGGCACCAAGGGTCTTGACGATCTCAGGGTGTAGGTCGTGGATGCCGGTATCGAAGGCAGCCTGCTCGCCAGCCTCGCGCACGCGCTGCTGAACCAGGTCGGCAGCCTTGTGATACATCTCCTCGATGCGAGCAGGGTGAATGCGGCCGTCGGCGATGAGGTTCTCGAGGGCGACACGGGCGGTCTCACGACGAACTGGGTCGAAGCTCGAAAGAACGACGGTCTCGGGCGTGTCGTCGATCACGAGGTTGACGCCGGAAACCTGCTCAAAGGTCCGGATGTTGCGACCCTCGCGACCAATGATGCGGCCCTTGAGGTCATCAGAGGGAATATGCACGGAGGTAACGGTAACCTCGGCAGTGTGGTCGGCAGCGCAGCGCTGAATCGCCAGGGACAAGATCTCCTGGGCAGTCTTGTGGCACTCGGCGCGAACCTGCTGCTCGGACTCGCGAATGATCGTGGCGGCCTCGTGGGTGACCTCGCCGCGAACCTTATCGAGAAGCTCCTTGTGGGCGTCCTCGCGGGTAAGGTCGGCGATTCGCTCGAGCTCGGAGGTCTGCTTTGCGCAGAGCTCCTCGAGCTCACGGGAGCGTTTCTCGACCTGACCGGCTTGGCTGGACAGCTGATGCTCGCGCTTGTCGAGAGCGTCGTTGCGGCGATCGAGGGATTCCTCGCGCTGCATCACGCGGTTCTCAAGCGTACGAATCTCGTTCTTACGCTGTTTGTCCTCGGCCTCGGCAGCTTGCTTGTTCTTGATGATTTCTTCCTTGGCCTCAAGCAGAGCCTCTTTTTTGAGGGTCTCGGCCTGACGCTTTGCATCACCGATCAAGGACTCAGCCTGTGCATGTGCCGACTGGATCTTTTCGTCGGCCTCGTGAAGACTACCCTGCTTGGCGGTGCGCATGTAGGCAATGGCGGCGATGGCACCCAAAACGATGCCAACGAGCGCTGCGATGATAGGCATGCTCACTCCTTTTTATGGATTCGTTACACAACAAAGCGAACCGTCCTTACGAACGGCTCGCGACATTTGAGTAATATGGGCGCAGCTTATGCGGGTCGGATACAGATAAACATATAAACAAACTCATCACAGATGAGCACATATCACAAAGCAAATGACAGTGTTTATCGTACGTTGAACCACAACAACTGTCAAATAAATGGCCCCAGTACGGCGGCTAAAACAAGGTGAACGGCAGGGCCACAAAACGCATACGTCTAAAGCGCACATTCCTCGCATTCGGCATCGAGACGCGCCTTAACGGCATCGGCGGCGATGTGATACGAGAAGCCCTTGCCCATCAAAAACCGAACCAGTTTTTCGAATCCGCGCGTCTCTGGAACACGCCGCTTGGCGAGCAGGGCTGACGCACGCGCCAAATCGTCTTCGACAGCAAAATAATCCTCGGGATAACCGGGAATGTCATCGAGCACAACATGACGGCGCTTGAGCTCGGTCTCGATTTTGCGCTGTCCCCAACCGCGCCGCTTGCGTTCCTCGATAAAGTACGAGCAAAAGCGGTTCTCGTCTAAAAAGCGATACTCGGTGGCGCGCTCGACGGCGAAATCGATCGCGGGATGGCGAAAGCCGTAGCGAGCCAACTTGTCACGGACCTCACCCGTCGCATGGTCGCGTCGCGACAACATCTCGGTCACCATGGTGAGAGCACATTTACGCTCGATGAGCTGAACCGCCTCACGAAAGTTATCCCAATCACAGGGAAAATCGGGGCGGTTTTTGACATACAGGCGCGCGACCCGCACGGGAATCCAAATGGACCGCTTAAAACCGCCCTCAAGCTCACAATCGATATGTGCGCAAGGCTTTTTGGACTCATATCCGCTCGAGAACGAGGAGGCAGCCTTCTTATCGGGAAAGACGACCGTGGCCTCGGTCACCGTATACGACATGAGCGTAACCGCTACTCGTCGTCGTCATCGAGCATGGCGGACCCATCGATGGCGTAAAGCTCGTCGAACTCCTCGCCGGAAGGCTGATCCGCAGCCGGCTGATCGGTCAGCTCGACCTCGGACGGAGCATCGTCATCAAACTCAAGTCCGCAGGCAAGGCGAACCTTATGCTCAATCTCGTCGGCGCAATCGGGGTGTTCGCGCAGGAACGCCTTGGCGGCCTCGCGACCGTTGCCGAGCTTGTCCTCGCCATAGGCAAACCAGGAGCCCATCTTCTTGCAAATGCCGCACTCGACAGCCATGTCCAAGATCGAGCCCTCCTTAGAGATGCCTGTGCCGTACATGATGTCGAACTCAGCAGAACGGAACGGAGCTGCCACCTTGTTCTTAACGACCTTGGCGCGCACGCGGTTACCGATAACCTCGTCCTTAAGCTTAATGCTGTCGATACGGCGAATGTCGATACGCACCGAAGAGAAGAACTTAAGGGCGCGGCCGCCCGTCGTGGTCTCGGGGTTGCCGAACATGACGCCGATCTTCTCACGCAGCTGGTTAATGAAGATGCACGTCGTGTTGGACTTGGACAGCGAGCCGGCGAGCTTTCGGAGCGCCTGGCTCATCAGGCGAGCTTGCAAGCCGACCGTGGTATCGCCGATCTCTCCCTCGATCTCGGCACGCGGAGTCAGCGCGGCGACAGAGTCGACGACGATGGCATCGATGGCGCCGGAACGCACGAGCATGTCAACAATCTCGAGCGCCTGCTCACCCGTATCGGGCTGGGAAATGAGCACCTCGTCAATATCCACGCCAATGCGCGCGGCATACGTGGGATCGAGCGCGTGCTCGGCATCGATAAATGCCACAACGCCACCCATTGCCTGGGCCTCGGCCAGGATCTCGAGCGAAAGCGTCGTCTTACCGGAGGACTCGGGACCGTAGATCTCGACGATACGACCGCGCGGCACACCGCCGATACCCAGAGCGGCGTCAAGTGCCAGAGCGCCCGTGGGAATGGCCTCGACCTCAAGCTCGGGGCCGCCGTCACCATACCTCATGATGGAACCTTGACCGAACTTCTTCTCGATCTCGGCCTTGGTGGTGGCGATCATCTCTTCGCGCTCTTTACCCGTCGTGGGTGCATGGACGGTACGTACGGGACCTGAATTCTTGGCCATGAATAGCCCTCCTCTTAACAACCTGCATCGATAATAAACGAACGGCTGTTCGTGGTCAACCGTTCAGACCAATCATATGCAGGCAGTCTTTCCAAAACCCAACCAAACGCCGACCAAACACTGGCCAAATGCTTGACCACATAGGGCCAAATAAAAACAAGAAAGGAGAAAATACACCTATGACCAGCACAAACGCTAAATTCGCCAGAGGTCCCTATCTCCACAATTAAGGGGCCCTAAGGCCCCTTAAAACACGCCTATTCCATAGAGTTGAGCACAAGGGCAATGCGTCCCAATGCCTCCGTGACCGCATGGGCACGAACACACGAACGGTCGACCTCATAGTGGCAACGCACAGAGTCCACGACCGGCACTTCCCCATCGACCGTGCGATACGCCCAGCCAATATAGAAGGTGCCAGCCGGATCGTCCTCGGTACCGCCGCCGGGACCAGCATAGCCCGTTGCGCTCACGGCAACATCGCTCTGGTACAGATCTAGCGACCCCGCCGCCATCTCGCGCGCGGTCTGATGCGACACCGCGGTATAGCGGTCGAGCGTTTCCTGCTCAACACCCAGCACGCGATGCTTGATCTCATCACAGTAGGTTACCGCACCGCCACGCAGCACCGCCGAGGCGCCCGGGATATCGGCAATCGTCGAGGAGATCATACCTGCCGTCAGCGACTCAGCCGTCGAAACCGTCACGCCCCGAGCGCTCGCGCGCTCGACAATATCGCGCGCCAGCTCCTCGTTATGAGCGGAAATCTGCTCAAAAGAGTCCGTCATACCCACCAGGACCTAGACCGAAAAGACGATCTTGCGGCAGTTCCAGAAATACTGGGCGCCCGAGATAACGGTCAGGACAACGGCAACGGCGTACAGGAAGCGCGATAAAGAGTAGATGCCGAGCGTCAGCGCCACCGGGCCAAGGTGCAAGCCGGCCATCGCAAAGACGCACAGGTAACCGCAGATGGAGACCATCGTGGTCGCCGTCTTGTACTTGCCGAGCTTATCGGCGGCAACGACCACACCAGCGGCACTCGCAACCATGCGCAGGGCGCTCACCAGCAGCTCGCGGAACAGGATAATGAACACCGACCACACGGTTACGGCACCAAAGTCCAAGAACAGCAGCAGGGCAGAGAACACGAGCAGCTTATCGGCGATGGGATCCAAGAACTTACCGAAGTCGGTAATCTCGTTGCGCGAACGAGCCAAGTAGCCATCAACCTTATCGGTGCACGACAGGATGACGTACAGAATAAAGGCGGCGGCGGCGAGCGGGCCGTCGAAGGTGCTCCAATCCGTACCGGCAACGCTCGTGTGAGACAGCGCCGACACGATCATGAACACCGGGATAAAGACGATGCGCACGCACGTCACGATATTGGCGGGTGTCCAGACACTCGTCAGTTCCTTATTGCTCTCGTTAGCCACAACGCGCTCCTACTCCACAACATGACCGATAAGCTCATAGCAGAAGCTATCGGTAAACTCGACGGTCAGAATATCGCCCACAGATGCCTCGCTGGCGTCTAGATGCACCGCTCCATCGGAATCGGGCGCCTGGAACCAAGCATGGCCAATCAGCTCGGCACCGTCCTCGGTCTCTTCGATACCGTCGACGATCACCTGGGCGCGCTCGCCCACATGTGCGGCGGTGGCGGCAAAACCGAGCGACTCGGCCAGGTCCATGGCCTCCTGGGCGCGCTCGAGCTTGACCTCTTCGTCGACCTGACCCTCCATCTTGGCGGCCAGGCTGCCCTCCTCACGCGAGTAAGCAAAGACGCTCGTGTAGTCAAAGCCGACGGTGTCCATAAAGTCGATAAGGTCGCGGAACTCGTCGTCGGTCTCGGTCGGGAAGCCGACCATGGCCGTGGAACGGATCACGATGCCGGGAATGCGCACACGCAGATCGCGGAACAGGTCCTCGAGCTCCTGGCGCGAACCGGAGCGACGCATGGCCTTGAGTATGCGAGTATCGCAGTGCTGCACGGGGATATCAATATAGGGCAGCACCTCGGGCGTATCGCGAATGGTCTCAATGAGCTCATCGGTCATGCCCTCGGGCTGCAGGTAGAGCACACGGACCCAGACGTTCTGCGGGCGCACGGCCTCGGCGACTGCGCGCAGCAGCTGCGCCAGATTGCGCGGCGAACCCTCGACGACGCCCTCATCCGCAAAGTCGGTGCCCCAGATGCCCGTGTCCTGGCCGATCAGCACGATCTCTCGCACGCCACCGGCAACCAGGTCGCGCACCTCGGAGATGATGCTCTCGGCATTGCGCGAATGATAGCGGCCGCGGATGTAGGGAATCATGCAGAAGCTGCAGAAGCGGTTGCAGCCATCGGAAATCTTGACGTAGGCGACAGCGCCCTCGACAGTGCGCTTGACCTGCGGAATATAGGCGGCGATCTCACGCTCGACACCCAGCACGCCATCGATGACCGCCACGATGCCGTCCTCTTCGTCGGCCTTCACAAAGGCAGCGACCTCGGGCAGCTCGTCAGGCAGGTCGTCGCCATAGCGCGACGGCACGCAACCGCACATGACGATGGGACAGGAGCGAACGCCGTCCTGCACCTCATTGGCGAGCTCGAGCGTGGTCTCGATGCTCTCAGACGTTGCGGAGGCGAGGAACGAGCATGTATTGACAATGGCGATATCGGCTTCCTGCGGGTCGAATGCCTCCTCGTAGCCTGCGGCGGTCAAAAGAGAACGCATCCGGTCGGTGTCAACCTCGTTCTTAGCGCACCCGAGGGTGATGTAGAGCACGGAGCCCAACGGTGTATCCATGTTGGAGAGCGGTCCTTTCGAATGATATTAGCGGTAGTTGGTGAACTGCAGCGGCTGGCCGTAGTCCTGGTCGCGCAGGAACTGAATCACGGTCTGCAACGCGTCCTTCGAAGCAGAGGAAACACGCAGCTTGTCGGCCTCGATGGCCACCTTGACCTTGAGCTTTTGGTCCTTGATGTCCTTGTTGATCTTCTTGGCGGTCGCCTGGTCGATACCCTCGACGATATGGCCGAGCACGCGCACGGTGCCGCCCGATGCCGCCTGCGGAGCATCCCACGAGACAGCCTTGAGGTCGATGCCGCGCTTGATGAGCTTGGAGCTCAGGACATCGATGATCTGCTTGGAGACAAAGTCAGCCGGGGCGTTGATCGTAAAGAGCTTGTCGCCCTTCGAAAGCTCGATCGTGGCGCCAGAATCCTTCAGGTCATAGCGCTGGGAAATCTCGCGCGTGGTCTGCTGGAAGGCGTTGTCGACCTCTTGCATGTTGACCTCGGACACGACGTCGAAGCTGGAATCTTTAGCCATGATGTTTCCTTTCGCGTACGAGCGGCTTAATAGCTATCGTACGAATAGTCGGTAGAATCGGTGGGCGTCTGACCGTCAGTTGCGGTATCGGCGCCATCCGTGGACTGGGCATCGATGCCGTCGGTGGTATCGGTACCATCAGTGGTGTCGGCACCATCAGAACTTTCACCATTCTCGGAATCAGTCGTCTCCTTCTTGGGAACGGTGATCGTCACACGCGCCACGCCCGAAGTCTTGGTATCGTAACGGACCTTTTCGCCGTTCTTGGTAACGGTGACATCGGAAGGCTTGGACGTGGTGATCTCGATCGAGGACTCGGGCGTGTACTCCTGCTCAAAGGGGCCAGTCGCCTGGGCGCCATAGACCGACTTTCCATCGACCTTGACCTCAATCCAGGCGGTCTTTCCCTTGGCAACGGAGACCTTGACCTTCGTTACCTCGTTCTCTTCCTTTTTAGCCGTCGTCTTGGTGGCGTCCGAATCGGTCGACTCATCCGTCGACTCATCGGTGTCTTCGTCCTCGTCGACCGTTTCGGTCTTCTTAGAAGACTTCTTGGTCGTCGTCTTGGTAGCAGTGGGCGTCTCGGGCGTGGTCTCGGGCGTCGAAGATGCGCAGCCGCGCAGAAGTACCACGATGAGCACGATCAGCAGCAGCGTCACGGCACCGATGCCAGCGTAGACGATACGCGGATCGAGCCCGTTGTTTTGAGGAGTACGAGATCCGCCGCGTCCACGACTGGAACTGCTGCGGCCGCCTCCCTGAGGCATACGACCACGATTGCTATCGGAACGACCACGATAGCCACCCTGGCCCTGAAGGCCGCGCTGACCCGAGCGGGGCGCAAGTTCACTGCGGCCTTGATAGCCACGCTGGCCCGAACGCGGAGCCGAAGGGCGCTGGCCACACGGCTGAGACTGAGAGCGAAGACGCGGCGTCACCTGCGTAGTATCGGCATCCGCATAGCCACCGCGAGAGCGTCCGGTGGAGACACCACGGTAACCGCGATCGGAATAGCCGCCGTCGCCGTAGCCGGCACGAGGGTCACGCGCCACGCCGCGGGCAGCGGGGAGTGCACGGTCCTCGGGCATCGGCGCACTGCGGAACCGGTCACGCTGTGAGCGAATCTCCTCGCCCGAACCCGTCTCGGTAATATAACCGGCCTGCTGAGGACGCTGTCCATAGCGGGTCGAACGACCGCCCTGAACCATCAGAAAGCGCCCGTTATCGACCGAGGAACGCGAATTGACGTAGCCGGCGGCGTCCTGAAAACGACCGCCCTGCTGCGACGTCTCGCGTTCGTATGCCATCAGGTCGTCAAAGTAGGCATTGACGACCTCGCGCGGATTGAGGCCCAAAAAGCGAGCATAGCTCGAAATCATGCCCTGCGCATAGCCGCGCGGCGGCATCGAAGCAAAGTTACCGGTCTCGAAAAACTCGATGATCTGCGGCCTGATTTTGATGGTGTTGGCGACCTGCTGAATGGAAAGGCCCATTCGGCGACGCTGCTCGAGCAGCATGTCACCAAAGCGTGCAGCCATCAGAATCCTCCAAACTCACGATCTTCACGTGCCATCTCGGCGTCGACAGATTTCAGCGCGGCAAGTCCCTCCTCGTCCAGCAGAACCTCGCGCGGCTTCGAACCGTCGGGCGGGCCGACGACACCCTTTTCTTCCAGCATGTCCATAATACGCCCGGCGCGCGCATAGCCAACCTTCAGACGACGCTGCAGGCCAGATGTGGAGCCAAGCTGCGAATCCACCACAATATGGGCGGCTTCCCAGATGAGCGGATCATCGTCTTGCGGCTCGGCGACTCCGGTGCGGACAATGCCGCCGCCACCCGCCATGGACATGGAAGCGGGCGCCACGGCAGACAGGATCTCCTCGTGGTAGTCGGGCTCGCTCTGCGACTTGACGAACTCGACAATCTCGTTGATTTCGTCGTCCGAAACAAAGCAGCCCTGGATACGGCGAGGCTTGCCCCAGTCGACCTTGGAGAACAGCATGTCGCCCAAACCGGTGAGCTTTTCGGCACCCATCTGGTCGATGATGACGCGCGAGTCGATGCCCGTGGCGACGTTAAAGGCGATGCGGTTGGTGATGTTGGCCTTGATGAGACCTGTCACCACGTTGGAGCTGGGGCGCTGCGTGGCCACGATAAGATGAATACCGGCGGCACGGCCCAGCTGAGCGATACGAACGATCGACGCCTCGACATCCTTGCCGGCGACCATCATCAGGTCCGAAAGCTCGTCGATGATGATGACCAAGTAGGGCATCTTTTGCGGCGGGTTGTCGTAATGTTCAAACTCGCCGGCGGCCTGCTTTTCGTTGTAGGTCGAGATCTTACGCACGTTGAGACGCTCGAAGACCTTCAGGCGACGCTCCATCTCGGACACGGCCCATTGCAGAGCGCTAGCGGCTTGCTTGGGCTCGGTCACCACGGGCACATAGAGATGCGGCAGACCGTTATAGCCCGCAAGCTCGACGCGCTTGGGGTCGACCATGATCAGGCGAACGTCCTCGGGAAGGGCGCGCATGAGCAAGGTCGTGATGATGGAGTTGATCATGACCGACTTACCGGAGCCCGTGGTACCGGCAATCAGCAGGTGGGGCATCTTGGCGAGATCGGCGACGACCGGCGTGCCCTCGGCGTCGCGGCCGATGGCGAGCTCGAGCGGACCGCCCTTCACATAGGGCAGCACGTCGCCCAGATTGACGTTCTGGCGCTTGCGGTTGGGAATCTCGATGCCCACGAGCGAGGTGCCGGGAATCGGGGCAAAGATACGCACCGACTGAGCAGCGAGCGAAAGCGCGATATCGTCCTCGAGGCTCGAAATCTTGCTCACGCGCTCGCCCTCGCCAGGTTGCAGCTTAAAGGTCGTCACCGTAGGGCCGGCGATCCAGCCGACCACGCGGGCACTGCGGCCAAACTCAAGCAACGTGGACTGCAGCGACTCGGCAGTCTGTTCAAGCTCCTTGTCCGAAGACGCGGCAGAAGCCGACTGCGGGTTGGCATGCAGGATCTCGAGCGGCGGAAGCTTGAGGCCATCCCCTTCTTCGCCCTCGTTATCTGCAGCGTCGTCGTCCACTCCCCCATCACGAGCCGCAGCCGATTCGACAGCACTCGAGGCAGCGCTATCGGCAACCTTGGGATGCTTCAAGAAGTCGGGAATCTGAGGTGCTGCCGAGACAGGATTCACGGCAAACGGCGGCTCGGACTCGTCAATCTTATCGGGGTCGTCTTCCATCGAAAGCTGGCCGGTTACCTGGCCGCGCTTTGCATGGCGACGCGGCAGCAAAGTTGTCTTTGCGGTCTCAATCGGAGTCTCGTCGTCCTCGTCATCACCCTCGGTAAGTTCAATCTCGCTCTCGGACCAAGACGGATCGGGCTCACTCGTATTGAGCTTGGGAACCGTTTTGCCCTTCTTGGCATGTCGGCGCGGCAGCAGCGTCGTCTTAGCGCGCTCAGCCTCCACGGCATCGGACACGTCGACAAACGGATCCTCATCCTCGTCGTCATCGTCCAAAACCGGGTCCGCATCGTTGCCCATGACCGTGGTCATGGCAGCATCAGAGGCCTTTTGACGAAGAATGCTCAGATGCGGACGGGCGACACCAGGCACCGACAGGGCCTCATCGTCACCCCACGGGCTCGCGTTAACATCGGCACGACGGCGTTCGGCAAAATCTGTCGCACAATCGCGGGCGGAGCGCAGCACGCCGCCCACCGAAAAGCCAATGATAACCAGGCCCACGACGACAAGGCCCAGCAGGACTACCATCGCGATAGGCTTACCCAGGGCATTCTGCAGCGCACTCGCAATAAACGCACCGATGTAGCCACCCGAGGCGGACAGATTTTGCGGAGTAAACATGAGGTCACACGAGTTGCTCGTACCCGGCACCATCAGCGAAAGAATGGAGACGACGGCGATAAAGACCACGGCGCCGCCCGCAACAGAGCGCACGTTGAGCGGCGAGTCCTCGCCTAAAAAGAGCGTGGCGGCAAACAGCAAGATGACGATCGGCAACACGTAGGCGCCCAGACCAAAGCCTAAGTGGTAGAAACCGGCAACCGCAGCTGTAACGGGTGCAGTCGCCGGCGAAATCACGGCAATAAAGGACGCAATCGCCAAAACGGCAATGACCACGCCGGCGATATCGCGATTGGCTGAGGGCTCGACCAAGGGCTCAAAATCGTCGAAGTCTGCCTCGTGGCCCTTATTGGCACGCAGATGGGAACCGGCACCCTTAGCAGATGCCGGTTGGTTATTGGCCTTATTGCCTTTGGCGTTTTGTGCAGATCCGCGCGCCAAACTAAACCTCCATGACGACCGGGATGATCATCGGACGGGTACGCGTACGGCTCCAGATAAAGTTAGAGAGCGAATCGCGCACGGCCTTGCGAATGGCATCGGAACCGCTGCTCGTAAAGCTGAACTTGCCCTTCTCGATCGTCTTCATGATGGATGCGGAGGCATCCTCGGAGAACTGGTCGTCGATGGCAAACGAAACACCGCGGCCCGAGAACTCGATGGCCTCGATCTTCTTGTGCTTGAGCGAGACGATGGCAACAGCGGTAACCATACCGTCGTTGGCGAGCTTCTGGCGATCGCGCAGGACGATGGGGTCGGTATCGCCGATACGCAGGCCGTCGACGTAGACGACGCCAGACTCGACGGGCGTACCGCGCTTGACGATACCGCCGCGCATCTCGAGCGTGTCGCCGTTATCGAGGATAAAGATATGATCGTCCTTGATGCCCATCTTGCGGGCCAGCTGGGCATGGGCGCGCAGATGCACGGCCTCACCGTGAACCGGCATAAAGTACGTGGGCTTGGCCATGGCCATCAGGAGCTTGAGCTCCTCCTGGCTACCGTGACCCGAGACGTGGACGAGAGCGCGGTTCTTATCCCACACGTCGCAGCCGAGCTTGGCCAGGCTGTTGACGACCTGCTGGACGGCCTTCTCGTTGCCAGGAACGGGAGTTGCCGAAAGGATAACGGTATCGCCCTCGTGGATGGAGAGCGTCTTGTGCTCGCCATTGGCCATGCGGGACAGGGCCGACAGCGGCTCGCCCTGCGAACCGGTGCACATGACGACAATCTTGTCGTCGGGCAGGTTATCAATATCGAAGGCATCGATGATATCGGCATCATCGATGTTGAGATAACCGAGCTCGCGCGCCACGCGGGTGTTCGTGAGCATGGAGCGACCGGTCACAACGACCTTACGGCCGCACTTGCGGGCGGCATCGCAGATCTGCTGCAAACGATGGATGTGGCTCGAGAACGATGCGACGAACACGCGACCCGGGGCGTTCTTGATGGCGTGCAGCAGGTTGGGACCAACCTCGGCCTCGGACTTGGTAAAGCCGGGAACCGTGGCATTAGTGGAGTCGGAAAGCAGCAGGTCGATGCCCTGCTTGGCAAAGCGGCTGATAGCGGCATAGTCGGGCGTGACGCCATCGATGGGCGTCTGGTCGAGCTTAAAGTCGCCGGTGTGCATAACGGTGCCCTGATTGGTGCGGATGAACACGCCCAGAGCGCCGGGGATGGAGTGCGTCATCGAGAAGAAGTCGAGCGAGATGCCGCCGAGGTTGACATGGCTGCCGCCCTTGACCTCGCGGAACTTAGGCGCGCGGATGCGGAACTCGGAGAGCTTGCCCTCGATAAAACCGAGCGTCAGCTTGCTCGAGAAGATGGGCACCTTGTTGTTGAGGTCCTGCAGCAGGTACGGAAGCGAACCGGTGTGGTCCTCGTGGCCGTGAGTAACGATGATACCGCGGAGCTTCTCCTCGTTCTCCAGAACATAGGTGTAGTCGGGAAGCACCAGGTCGATACCGGGCTGGGAGTCATCCGGAAACATAAGGCCAGCATCGACCAGCATCATATCGGGACCGCACTCGATAACGGTCATGTTCTTGCCAATGCCATCAAGGCCACCGAGGGGGATGACCTTCAGCGGCGCGGTTTTACCTTTAGTTGTTGCCATAAACGGAATGCAATCCTTTCAGATAGTCGTACAGATATATGCACGGCGAACAATCGCCGCATCAATTCATATGGGTATTATCTCTACCCAAACACAGGTTTTTAAATGATAGCAGGGAAAAGACTGCAGCGATTCACCATAACTCTTCCCTACCGAATAAACAATTGAAATCACCCAATGCAAAAGTAGATAAAAAATGGCCCCGCCGAAACCAACGGGGCCACGTACTTAAAGCAAGCTGTCAGTCGAACGATTTGGCAATCGAGGATTAACCCTCATGATGGCGGCGCGGGGTGCGGCCACCATTATCGCCGGGTGCGCGACGGGGACGATCGGAGCGCTCAGAGCGGTTGCGACGGGGACGATCGGAGCGCTCGCGACGCTCGCCCTCTCCACC
>URSO01000036.1 GCA_900550415.1 uncultured Collinsella sp. | reverse complement strand
CGCTCAAACCGTCGCTCGCGTACCGAAGTACGCTTCGCTCCTCTTTCGCGGCGACCTGGGGCACCTCGAAAACCCAGCCGATCAATCGGACAATCGGCGAATCGAACCATCTTGGGGCATTGATGGTCGGCTTGCCCGATGTCTTGGTCGGTTGGGTTTTCTTTGGGCACTCCGTTGCCTCCACTTCGGAGTGCCCTTTTCTTTGATTGAGTACGCGTCTGGCCTGGGATTTTTTGCGGGTTAGGCCAATTGTTCGCTTGAATTTCCCAGGTCAGACGCGTTTTCAATTGCCGAAAGTTATCGGTCGTGAACGCGGCCGTTTTGATCGGAGTATCTATGTACCAGCGTATCGTTATCTACACGCGCCTGTTCCGCGAGCGTTGGTCCAACAAATGCATCCTCTCCTCTCTCTGGGATGGCACCTGCACCGGTGACGCGGCCTGCAACCCTACCTTGGGCTGCGCCTTCGGTACAGATGCCATCCTTTTTGCTGTAGGGGGCGCGCGCCATGGCAGGTAAAAAGTTCTCCCTGATCGAGGTCATCCTTTCGGTTATCTGCGTCGTGTTTACCATCGAGGCGGCGGCTCCGGCATCTGCCATGGGTAACGTACAGTTCTTCTGGTGGATTTTCCTTATCATTACGTTTTTGCTTCCCTATGGTCTGGTGGTGGCCGAGCTGGGTACGGCGTTTGATTCCGAGGGCGGCCTGTACGATTGGGTTCGCTTGGGCCTGGGCGACCGTTGGGGCGCCCGTTGCTCTTGGTGCTACTGGGTTAACTTTCCGCTGTGGGTGGCAAGTATCGCCTGCATGTTCCCCAGTGTCATTAATGCGGTGTGGGGTATCGAGTTTTCACTCGGGATCCGAATTGCCATCGAGATTGCCTTTGTGTGGGGCGTCACGGTCATGGCAATGCAGCCGGTGGCGGAGGCCGATTGGGTTATGGACGGCGGCGCCGTCATCAAGGTGCTCATTACCGCTGCGGTGGGAATCGTCGGCATTTGGTTTGCCTGCAATAACGGCTTTGCCAACGACATGTCGTTTAAGACCTTCATTCCAGATCTGGGCGACACCAATTCGTTGACGTACCTATCGATTATCCTGTTCAACTTTATGGGCTTCGAAGTGGTCGCGACCTTTGCCAGCACGATGAAGAACCCGTCGCGTGATATCCCCAAGGCGGTTATTGCCGGTGGCGTGGCCATTGCGGCGATCTACATCATCTGTGGCATTGGCATTGGAGCCGCGGTTCCCACCGAGCAGCTTTCACTCGATTCGGGCATTGTGGACGCAGTCGCCGCTATGGTGGGGCGCACCCACCCGCTGACGATGGTCGTGGGCGTGGCCTTTTTGGTGACGCTGTTCGCCAATATGATCTGCTGGAGCTTTGGCGTCAACAACGTAGCGAGCTATGCCGCACGTCACGGCAACATGCCGCGCCCCTTTGCGCTGGTGTCCAAAAAGACCGGCATGCCCAACGGCTCGGCGCTCATTAACGGCTGTTTTGCCAGTCTGGTGCTGCTGCTCCAGATTCCGCTGGGTGAGGGTTCCGACGTCTTTTGGGTCTTCTTCTCGATGAACGTCGTCTTTCTGCTCATGAGCTATATTCCCATGTTCCCAGCGTTTTGGCGTCTGCGCAAGCACGATAATCGCTCGCGTGTGTTCCGTGCGCCTTTCGAGGGCAAGGTGCTCGCGGTGGCGCTTGCGATTCCCGTGGTGGAGCTCGTGCTTTCGATTGTTGCTACGATTGTGCCGCTCAACAGCTCACCTGCCGAGATGGCAAAGTTGCCGATTCTCGCGGGCGTAGTGATTGGCCTGTTATTGGGCGAGGTTTCGCGCCTCATATCGCGCCGCGGCCGAAGCGTCGACAATCCCGGCGTTGGTGCACGGGGGTCAGGTTACTTTGCACCAAAACAGTAAGCGCCGCGAGTTACGCAGCGCTTGGTGCATCTTGGATTACTGTTCGCGGTGCTCGGGATCGGAAACGAGCTTAGGCGCAAAGTAGGGGACGTGGCCCAGATAGGGGCAGCTGTCCGAACGCTCTTCGACGACACAGGGGACGTCATTGTAGGTAAGTGAGTCGCACAGGTGGACGATGGCCTTGGCGGCAGGGGCAACGAGTATTTTGAGCGGTGCGATAGGCGCCATGGCATCTCCTTTCATCGGTGAGACACAGCTTGTTTATCTAAACGATACAGTACGTTTAATCGGTGAGTCTAATCTTGCGGCAAAGAATCTGTCAACATCCTCACGGCATCTAGACAGGGGAGGCGGGCATGAGTTTCGCGTTCTATATCTACACCACGATTATCATGGGTGTGGCTCTGGTGACCAGTGCCGTGGCATTGGTGGTTTGGCTCATGACGCGCCGTCGCGACAGCCTGGTGGCCGCGGCGGGCTTTTTGCTCTACATGCTCGATATGTCGGTCATTTTTTTTGACGAGTACAATCGGCTCAAATACGAATACGCTGTTACCTTTAGCGAGCCGTTGCAGCACCCCTTGCTGCGCTGCGTGCTCGGTATTGCCATCTATGCCTGCGTGGTACTGTGGATGTTTGCGCGCTTGCGCAAAAGACCGACGTCGCGCATGCTCGGACTTGCTATCGTGCCGTTTTCAATCTTGCAATTGGTGCTGGTGCCTCGCAGCGGTGCTGCCGGAGAGGTGCAGCAGTATCTCTTTTGGCTCACGCGTGACCTGGGCAATGTAGGATGTCTTGCCTATGCCGCCTGGCATTACCGGCACAGGGCCACGCGTGTTGAGAAACTCGACCTCGACCGCTCAAAGCTCTTTTGGAAGGTGGCACTCGTTCTTGCGTTTTGCGTAATCGCCGAGGACACCTACATGATTTTGCTCTGCCGCCCCGACTCTCAAAACCCCGTCATCAGCCTCTTTTTGTGGTATCTGTCCGAGCGCAATATCTCCGAAAACGTGCTGCTCGTGGTATGCGCGGTCCAACTCTTTTGCCAGTTTAGCCATATCCTGCGCGTGTATGCCCGTCATCCGCGTGCCGATGAGGACGTGGCGGCCGAGAGCGCACGCTCTGGGGACGATCTAGCATCACGCGTTGTGATCTATGCCGATGCCCATAAGCTGTCGCGGCGCGAGCAGGAGGTGCTCACGCTGGTGCTGAAGGGCAACGACGCCCAAAACATCGCCAGCGAGTTGGTCATCAGCCCTGGCACTGTCAAGGCGCACTTGCATCGCATCTACGTTAAAAGCGGTGTCTCCAACCGAGATGACCTCATAGATGCCTTTTGGCGTTCCTAGCCCTATTTTTCCTTGAATGCGAGCCTTGCCGATAAGGCGGGCGCCGTTGGGCGTAATGAAGCGGCATTAATCTCAGACAATAAACCCGCAGGTAAAAAGTGTAAACCGGCTTAAACTGACCGTTTGCGGCCCCTGACCTTGGCATGGGTTTGCCCCTGTGTATCAATGGATATAGCGCGAAGCCGCGGACGTGAGACAGACATCTGAGTACGGCTTACAGGCACGCGCCGATGCGGGAGTGCTTTGCTCCCGACCGAAAGCCAGCGCGGGCGGTGTACCCGCGTTACATCCTAAAACGTCTGAGGAGGCTCACATGGAGAAGGCTGATGTAGTAATCAAGAGCAATGCCGTTTTTACCGGCGATGGGATCGAACCGTTTAAGGGCGGCGTTGCCGTGCGTGGCGATAAGATCGTTGCCTGCGGTGACGATGCCCACTTGGCGCCGTTTATCGGCCCCGATACTGAGGTGCGCGACTTTGGCGACCAGCTCGTTATGCCTGGCCTGATTGACTCGCACACGCATTTTGCTCAGGGTGCGTTTATGACCGACCCCGATTTTGCCGTCAACCTTATCGATTGCACCAGTTTTGAGATGGCGATGGAGCGTGTTGTAGCGTTTGCGAACGCCCATCCCGATAATGAGTGGATTCTGGGCTGCCAAATCATTCAGTTCCAGTGGGATATCCCCGAGATGCCCACGGCCGCGATGATCGATGAATACATCTCCGACCGCCCGGTCTTCCTGCAGCAGGTTGACCTGCATACCTTTAGCGCCAATACCTGTGCCATCAACAAGGTGGGAGTGACTTCGCAGACGCCCGATCCCGCAGGCGGCAAGATCCTTAAGGATGCCGACGGCAACCTGACGGGCGTGTTTTCCAACAATGCCGGCTCCTTCTTTATGGATGAGGTCTACGACCCCGCGATGGACGTTGCGGAAGCTTCGTTTACCAAGACGGCAAAGCGCGCTAACAGCTTTGGCATCACCACTGTCGGCATGGTCAATCCTACGTTTGTGAGCATGGAAAACCCGTATGCAGTGCTTGCGGATCTTAATGCCAAGGACGAATTGCCGCTGCGCGTCTTTTTGTACACCGATCTGTTTGAGAACGAGAGCATGACGCTCGATCAAATCAAGGCCAAGTACAACTTCCCTGGCACGCAGGTCGAGTGGCACGGCTTTAAGCAGTTTCTTGATGGCGTGTGCTCCGACCACACCGCTTGGATGCTTGAACCCTATTCCAACGCGCCCGATACCTGCGGTGAGCCCGCGGAGGATCCAGAGCGCATCCGTGCCGCCATTGTCAGGGCGCAGGAATGGGGCGTTGACACGCGCGTCCATACGATCGGCGATCGCTCGGTGCGTTTTGTGCTCGATTGCTTTGAGGAGGGCGAGCGCTTGCATGGTAAGCGGGGTTGCCGCCACTCCATGGAGCACAACGAGACGGTTCAGCCCGAGGATCTGCCGCGCTACGCAGAGCTTGGTATATGCCCCGGCATGCAACCGTGGCACATGCTGCTCGATATGGCTGACCTTGCCAAGGACGATGCCGTGGGCCCCGAGCGTGCAGCGCTTTCGTGGCCCCTGCACAGCCTGCTTGCCAGCGGTGCCGTGGTGCACTTGGGCAGCGACTTCCCCGTTGTGGGCTTGGAGCCCATGGAGGAGGTGTACGGCGCAGCCTTCCGCATGCTCGAGGACGGTTCCAACCCAGAAGGGTGGTTCCCGCAGGAGCGCATCACCATGGCCGAGGCCTTGCGCGCCTACACCTACGGCAGCGCCTACGCCATGCATGCCGAGGATCGCATCGGTACGCTCGCATGCGGCAAACAGGCTGATATCTGTGTGCTCGACCGCAACCTCTTTGACTGCGAACCGGCTGAGGTCCTCGAGGCCACGGCGTCTCTCACGATGATTGCCGGCAAGGTGGTCTACGAGGCCTAGCGGGGCTGCTGCATCGCCGGGCGGTGCCACAGCCCGTGCGTGCCGCCCATCCATTCATTCATCCATTCATCAATCTCTCATGGAAAGGGGAGAACAATGGCAGAAGAAGCAACCGCCGCTGTTGAGGAGGAGCGTGAGCTTGCCTCGCAGCCGATTCCCGGCCTGGTGCGCAAGTACACCATCATCACCGGCCAGGGTATGCTCGCCCAGATTATCATGGTGGTCCTTGAGGGCCTCGTGATGGGTTGGGGCCTGGGCGCACACGGCCTGGCCTGTGTCTCGATCATCATGTCGGTCGAGTACATTAACCTGGCCTTTGGCAACCTGTTTGGCACCGGCGTGCCCGCCGTGGTGGGCAACCTTTTGGGTGCCGGCGACATTAAGGGCGCCAGCAAGGCGTTTAGCCAGGGTTTTTGGCTTACCACGATTGTGAGTGTGCTGCTTGCTGTGGTGATGGCTGTGTTTACCGAGCCCATCTGCGCATTCTTCGGCGCCACGCCCGACATCATGGCCGATACCGTTGCCGGCGTGCGCACCTTCTCCGTGCTGCTACCGCTCACGGTCATTGGTCAGATGGTCACCGCCGTCATGCGTGTGGACGAGAAGGTTCAGATCCAGGCCAACCTCATGACCGTGTCTGCCATCGTCGCTATCTGCTGGCTTGCGCTTTCCACGTTTGTGCTCAAGCTTGGCGTTATGGGAGCTGGCGTGTACTACGGTCTTTCCATCGGTATCTGGGCCATCGGTATCTTCTGGTTCATCGGCGGTAAGAAGTCGCAGCTCCAGATCAGCGCCGCCGACCTCAAACTCGACATGGCCATCTGCGGCCAGATCATCAAGATTGGTTTCCCGTTCTTTTTGGTGCAAGCTGCCACGTTCATCTTCAACACCGTTGCCAACTCGTTGCTTGGCCAGCTCGGCGGCGACATGGGTTCGCTCTACATCGCGGCCTTTGGTGTGATCAACGGCTACATCCTCTACATTACCATGATGGTCGCCCAGTGCTTCTCGTACGGCCTGCAGCCCATTGCCGCCTTCAACGCCGGCGCCAAGGCGTGGGCGCGCCTCAAGGAAACACTCTCCTGCACGCTTAAGTACCAGGTCGTGACGCTTGCTGCGGTGTCTGCTGTGCTATGGGTGGCCGCAACGCCGGTCTGCGCCTTTTTTGCTGGTAGCGACCCGGCGCTCGTCGAGGTTGCCGCCAACGCCACGCGCATCGTTATCCTGGCCGTGGCTCTGGGCTATCTTGCCATGACCATGTCGATGTACTTCCAGGCGGTTGAGAAGGTGGGTATCGCCACGTTCACCGGTCTGCTCCGCTACGTGATCTGCTCCGTGCCGCTTATGTACCTGCTTGGCAACATGATGGGCGTTCAGGGTGTCTGGTTTGCCTTGGTGGCGGCTGACGCCATCACTGGTCTTATCTCCATCGCCCTCGCCGTCCGCGAATCCAAGCGACTTGCCACGCTCTAGACTCGGACACGGCCGGCCCGCGATAGTCGAATAAGTCAACTCGCCTGCAAGCCACCACAATGGGGACAGTTCCCATTGTGGTGGCTATTGTTATTTAGGGTCTGAGATTTCGGCTCTATAAATAACGTTTTTGAACTGGGCTACTATAAGATTGTGGAAAACACTACTACAAGATTATGGAAAACGCTACTGCAAGATTATGGCAAATGATACTATACGATTATGGTAACAGCGTTATAAGGGGCGTTGATATGGCCGAGTACATTATCAGGGATTTGCATGAGTTGCTCATTCGCATGGCGGGTTGGTTTCCTGTTGTGTCGTTGACGGGGCCTAGGCAGAGCGGTAAGTCTACGCTGGTTAGGCATGCCTTTCCCGACTATTCCTATGTCACGCTTGAGGACCCCCAAACGAGGCGCGCGGCCTTGGAGGATCCGGTGAGTTTTATCCGCAACCGAAAGGGCGGACTCATCATCGATGAGGCGCAATACGCCCCGGATTTGTTCTCGATGATCCAGGTTGTTTCGGATGAGCGGGGAGACGCCGGTCAATACATCCTTACGGGATCGCAAAACTTTTTGATGATGAAAAGCATCGGCCAGTCTCTTGCCGGGCGAGTCGGGATCTTAAAATTGCTGCCATTTTCGTTTCGAGAAGCGGAGAGGGGCCAGCAGGGGCAGTTGGAAGTGGATTTGTTTGCGCTCGAAGGGGGATACCCTCGCCTGCGTTCCGCCGGAATGCCGTCCTCGGTTTATTTCCCCAGCTATATTGATACCTATGTTGAGCGCGATGTTGTGGGCTTGCTTGACGTGCGCAATAAAGCGGAGTTTCATAAGTTTCTGTCCATAATTGCCCAGAGCGCCGGTGCTCTCATTAATATATCTTCGCTTTCTCGAGATACGGGTGTGAACGTATCGACCATTAAAAGCTGGTTGTCTATTCTGGAGCAGAGCTACCTGACGTTTTCACTGCAGCCCTATTATGCAAATGCCAGGAAACGTTTGACTAAAACGCCCAAGCTTTATTTTTACGACACGGGGCTGCTCTGCTACTTGCTCAAAATTGGATCACTGGAGCAACTTTTGGAGAGCCCTTATCTGGGGGCAGTTTTCGAAAACCTCATCGTTTCCGAAACGGCGAAGAGCCATCTCAACGTGGGCGAGAATCCCGAGTTGTATTTCTATAGGGACGACGGCAAGCGAGAAATCGATTTGCTCGACTGCACAAACTCAGGGAGTCCCAAGGCTATCGAAATAAAATCATCCAGAACGTATCACGATAAGTACGCCCGCCATTTACAGGCTGTATGCGATGAGATCGACATTGCAAAAGATGCGCGCTATGTTGTGGCCCGCGTGGATTCAACGTATGAGTCGAAAGACTGTAGCGTGGTCTCGGCGCGTGATTGGCTTTTGCGATAACAAGTTCGGCGTATTAACAACTGCCGCGAAGAGGATCGGACCCCTTTCGCGGCGGTTTTTTGCCGATCCGGTGCGCCTCAGATGCAAGTGAGTAGGCTTTTTTGGATCTGTCGAGCACACCGCGACAAACGCTAAATAAAACCGCAGGTCAGAGCTGTGGCGTTTTGGAGTGTGCTCGGCCTCCTGCAAAAGGTCTACTCACTTGGTTTTTCGGCGAGAAGGCCGCCGCAAGGGCAAGCAGCTCTCCTCACGGCGGTTGGCGTTTGCCCAGATAAAACCTGCCAAAATAAACCTGTCCCTTTTTGGCATGTCCCTTTTGGCGTGGCTGATTGGTTTGGGCTGTTTTGGAGAAAGCCCATGAGGCGGCACTCAGGCTAATCCTGCGTGTCGCCTCCGTACATGTAGACGATAAAGCCGTCGCCGGTGTCTTGGCTGTGATCCTCTAGGATGCGCTTCATGTTGAGGTGCTCGTAGAACTGCCAGTCAGAGTTGCAGTCGCTCATCAGGAAGAACTTGGTGCACCCGGCTTTGGCGAGTTCGGCGCGCGCAAGGTCGATGAGCTCGCGGCCGAGTCCCTTGCCCTGCCACTCGGGCACGATGATGATCAGGTTGAGCTGGCCCTGGGCATACTCGTTGCCTGTGGCGGCAAAGCGATCCGCCGTGGCCTTTTCGCGACTGTCGCCGAAGAGCGAGCCCTCGAGCTTGGCGTCGGCAGCCTTTGCCATTTCGGTTGCCTGGGCGAGCATCTCGTTGTAGCAGGACTCCCACGTGGGGTTGGTGCGCGGCTTGCCGTCCTCGAAGATGCCGATGCAGCAGGCGGCGATAATGCGGCCCTCGGCCTCGGCGACAAGCGCGATAGGTGAGCGTTGCAGCTGCATAGCGATGTTAAAGCGCGCGCAGAAATCGGCAGCTTCGACGTCGCCGCGGTTGCGCAGCGTGTTGCACCACAGCTGGTTGTAGATGGCAGCGATGCCGGTCAGGTCGTCGAGCGTGGCGGCGCGCAGGGTTACGTTGTCAAGGCTCATGAAGGCTCCTTCCAAGTTGGGTCAGGCCACCTCTGAGTGTGACATGGACGCAGGGCGGCCGCATCAATCATTCGGCAGGCGAGCCCCGATCCCTCGGGGACGGAGGAAAAGGGATCACGAGGATAGTCATTTGGGGACGTTCTTAAACGACTAGTCAAACAAGAGCGTCCCCAACGACTACCCCGGAGCAAGATAACGCCGCAGGTAGAGGACAGACAGACACTATGACCCAATCCAGGGGCACGGAAACGACAGGAGCCCCCGCTCGTGACCGCGGGTCGGGGCTGCGACAATGTTGTTGAAGTGCCAGAGGCGCAGCCGCGCCGCAACGAGGTTGGGAGGCTCCCGTGCCTAGATATTCTACCGCCTTCGGAATGGACGTACACCTCAGGTCCACCACCGTCTGCGCGCTCGACGCGGAGACGGGCGAGGCCGTGACGAGGAGGTTCCGCGGCAACCCCTGGGGCGAGGTCGCGGAGTGGATGTCGGGCTTCCCCGGCCCGTCGCTCGCCGCCTACGAGAGCGGCTACCTCGGCTTCGCCCCGCAAAGGGAGCTCTCCGGGCTCGGCGTCGACTGCGTCGTCGCGGCCGTCTCCAAGGTCCCGAGGTCGGCTGCCGACCTCTCGTCCAAGAACGACCGCAACGACGCGGCCAGGATGGCCAAGGCGATACTGTCGCACGACGTCACCCCGGTATGGGTGCCGTCCCCCGAGATCGAGGGGCTCAGGGACCTCGCCGCCGCCCACGACGCCGCGACCGCGAGGCTCGCGGCGGCGAAGCAGCGGCTCCTGGCGTTCCTAGCCCGCCGCGGCTATGTCTACGGCGGCACGACGCCGGCCGGCAACCCCCGGAAGTACTGGACGTACGGCTTCCTCAGGTGGCTCGACGGCATACACCCCGCCGACGACGGCGGCATCCGGGCGCTTGCGGCGCTGAGGAACGAGGTCGAGGCGGCCGACGAGACGAGGGAGGCCCTCCTCGCCGAATACAGGGCCGCCGTCGCGGCGGGCCCCCTCTCGGCCGAGGTCGAGGCGCTCCAGTCGATCAAGGGGTGCGGGTTCGCGCTCGCCGCCGCCTTCGCGTCCGAGGTCGGCGACTTCTCGAGGTTCCGCTCCGGCAGGCAGGTGACGTCCTACTTCGGCCTCGCCCCGAAGCAGAGGTCGAGCGCGGACTCCGTGCGCCTCGGCGGAATCAGCGGGGCCGGCAACGCGCTCGTCAGGAAGCTGGCTGTCGAGGGGTCCTGGTGCTATGCCCAGGCCGGGCACCAGCCCAAGCTGATGCCCAAGGGCTCCGGAGTCCCGCTCGAGATAAGGATGCACGGGAGGAAGGGGTCCGAGCGCCTGCTCCGGCGACGCGAGGGGATGCTCGAGAGGGGCATGCCCCAGGCGAAGGCGAACGCCGCCACCGCCGCCGAGCTCGTGAGGTGGCTGTGGGCCCTCGGCACGATGTGCCGGGAGGGCGCGGAATAGACATAAGCCCCCGTCCCGGCGAGCCGGGCAGCCTTCGGGGACACCCCCGTTCTCGCTGTGCGCGCGGCGGCCGCCGCATTCGCGTCGACAGACTTGGGGAACCCCGCCGAAGGAGAGGATTGCGGGCCGCCGGAGCGGTATCCGCGGATATGAGACTGAGCCGAAGGCGTCGATGACATGCCGGGGGCGGACCGGGACGGGTTTAACGGCAGGCCCCGCCGACCGATTGCAAGCGGTCGGCGGGGCCATTGTGGCCCTTGACAGTGGATTGGGTCATATGAGCGAGAGGGGCCCTGGTATGGCAAGGTGACGCGAAACGAAAGGGCGCTGACCTTCTGGTCGCGCCCTTGAAGTTGAACGTCAGATTGTCCAAATGCGGCTCGCGTAACTAAATACGCTCTGCGATCTCGTGGATCAGATAGTCGGTCTTTTCCCAGCCCAGGCATGGGTCGGTGATCGACTTGCCAAAGACGCCGCCGTCAACCGGCTGGTTGCCGTCCTCAAGGTAGGACTCGATCATAAAGCCCTTGACCAGCTTGGAGATAGACTCGTTGCGGCGGCAGCTGTCGAGCACCTCCTTGCAAATGCGGTACTGCTCCAGCGGGCGCTTGCCCGAGTTGTCGTGGTTGCAGTCGATGACCGCCGCCGGGTTGGCGTAACCGGCATGCTCGGTGTAGCGCTCGGCCAGGCGCTCCAGGTGCTCGTAGTGGTAATTGGGGTAGGTACGACCGTCGAGACCGATGTAGCCACGCATAACGGCGTGCGCGAGCGGGTTGCCGTCGCACTCGACCTCCCAGTTGCGGAAGATGAAGCTCTGGTGCGCCTGCGCGGCGTAAATAGAGTTGAGCATGACGGTGGTGGAACCGGCGGTGGGGTTCTTCATGCCGACGGGTACCGAAATGCCGCTCGACACCAGGCGATGCTCCTGGTTTTCGACCGAGCGTGCGCCCACGGCAACATAGCTCAGCAGGTCAACGAGGTACTGATAGTTGGAGGGGTAGAGCATCTCGTCGGCGGTGAAGAAGCCCGTCTCCTCGATGACGCGCAGGTGCATGTGGCGGATGGCCTTGACGCCTTCGAGCAGGTCATCGGGTGCCTCGGGATCGGGGTTGTGCAGCAGACCCTTGTAACCGGTGCCCTTAGTGCGCGGCTTGTTGGTGTAGACGCGCGGAATGATGATGAGCTTGTCCTTGACCTCCTCGGCGGTTTTGGCAAGGCGGTTCATGTACTCAAGCACCGAGTCCTCGCGGTCGGCAGAGCACGGGCCGATGATGAGCACCTTGCGTGCATCCTCGCCGGTAAAGACTTTGGCGACCTCGGCATCGAATGCTTGCTTTTTGCCGGAAAGCTCGGCAGAAAGCGGCATTTCCTCGCGGATCTCCATGGGGATCGGCAACTTGCGTTTGAATTCCATGGCCATAGGGGCCTCCTCAATCTATAGAAAGAGCAATAGGCGTATTGTCGAGTGCTCGGCATTATCCGCTGTCGCAAGCTAAAGTGCAAGTCCCTTGTCACCCCGAAACCTGCCAAAAAGGGACAGGTTTATTTTGGTAGGTTTTATCTGGGCAAACGTTGGTGCTCGCCGGGAGGGAATGGCGTCGCGCGGAGTCCAAAGACTGTCGCCGGTTCCCCGGGAAACACCCTGTGGGCAAAAAATGGCAAATATGAGTACTGTTGCTATCTTAGTGCCATATCGTCATCACAAGATAATAGACATAATAGTAAATATGTTCATTAACGTAAGCACATATAAGTCCGCTATTGGGCTGTTTGATCAATTTAGGGACGCGTGTAAGCCGTGAGGACGGCATTTGGGGCAGTTTTGGCTGTTACTAAAAAGGTGACAGTACTCATATTTGCCATTTTTTGTCCACGGGGCCTTGAGGGAGGGCGTCAATCAGGTCCCAGGGGAGGCGGTTCGAGGGCTGCAAAACAAAAACGGGGACGCAGATTGTCCTGCGTCCCCGTTCTCGGGCGTTATTCGTTCCTTGCGACAGAATTTACGCTGCTTCGTCGAACTGCGAGTTGTACAGGTCGGCGTAGAAGCCGCCTTGGGCGAGCAGCTCGTCGTGCGTGCCCTTCTCGACGATGTCGCCGTCGCGAATCACCAAGATCACGTCGGCGTTGCGGATCGTGGACAGGCGATGCGCGATGACAAAGCTCGTGCGGCCCTGCATCAGCGCATCCATGGCGCGCTGGATGAGCTCCTCGGTGCGGGTATCGACGTTGGAGGTCGCCTCGTCCAAAATCAGCGCCGGGCGGTCGGCCAAAATGGCGCGGGCGATGGTCACGAGCTGGCGCTGGCCCTGCGACAGGTTAGTGCCCTCCTCGTTGATCATAAAGTCGTAGCCGCCGGCGAGCGTATGGATAAAGTGGTCGCAGCGTGCGGCGCGCGCGGCGGCCTCGACCTCGGCGTCAGTCGCATCGGGACGTCCGTAGCGGATGTTCTCGCGGATGGTGCCGTTAAACAGCCAGGTATCCTGCAGCACCATGGCAAACTCGCCGCGCAGTGCCGCGCGGTCCCAGTCGCGCACGTCGACGCCTTCGACGCGCAGCGAACCGCCGTCCACGTCGTAGAAACGCTGCAGCAGCTTAATGAGCGTGGTCTTGCCGGCGCCGGTGGGGCCGACGATGGCGATGGTCTGACCGGGCTGCGCCTCGCAGCTAAAGTCGTGGATGATGGTCTTGTCGGGCGTGTAGCCAAACTTGACGTGGTCGAACTCAACGTGGCCGAACTCAACGTGGCCGGGGCGCTTCTCGGGAATCTGGGCGTCGGCCTTCTGCTCCTCCTCGGGCGCGGCGAGGAACTCAAAGACGCGCTCGGTGGCAGCGGCCATCGACTGCATCGTGTTGCTCACGTTGCCCAGCTGCTGCACCGGCTGCGTAAAGTTGCGCACGTACTGGATAAAGCTCTGGATGTCGCCGGGCGTGGCATTGCCGGTCAGCGCGAGCTGTGCGCCCACCACGACAACGCCCACGTAGCCCATGTTGCCCACCAAGCTCATAAGCGGCATCATCAGGCCCGACAGGAACTGCGAGCGCCAACCGCTCACAAACAGTCGGTCGTTTTGACGGTCGAACTCCTCGATCGAGGCCTCGGCGCGGTCGAACACCTGAATAACGTTCTGGCCGGCAAAGTCCTCCTCGATAATGCCGTTGACGGCGCCCAGGACTTGCTGTTGCTCGCGGAAGTACGGCTGCGAGAAGTGAATCATCACGGTCAGGATAATCGCGGCAGCCGGCAGCGTGAGCACGGTGACGCCGGTGAGCGGCAGACTGATCGACAGCATCATGACGAGCACGCCGATAATCTGTGTGACAGACGTGATGAGCTGCGTCACGCTCTGGTTGAGCGACTGGCCGAGCGTATCGACGTCGTTGGTGATGCGACTGAGTACGTCGCCCTTGCTGTGGCCGTTGAAGTAACTCATCGGAACGACGGCGATCTTGGCGGCGATCTCCTTGCGCATGCGATAACAAATCTTTTGCGTGACGCCGGTCATGAGCCAGCCTTGGATCAGGCTGCAGGCAGAGCTCGCCAGATACAGACAGAGCAAAAAGCCGAGCGTCTTGGCAATCCAGCCAAAGTCGACATCGCCGGTGCCGTTGACCTTGGCAACCAAGCCCTCGAACAGCTTAGTCGTAACCTGGCCGAGCACCTTGGGCCCCACAATGTTAAAGATGACCGAGCACACGGCAAAGGCGACGGCGGCAAACACGGCAATCTTGTGCTGGCCGATATAGCCGAGCAGCTGCCTCATGGTGCCCTTAAAGTCCTTGGCCTTTTCGCCACGGCGCATGCCACCCATGCGGCCCATGGGACCACGCTGGCGGGTGGGCTTGGGAATCTGAGTCTTGGTCTCGTCTGCCATTAGCGCTTGCCTCCTTCCATGACGGCTGCAATTTCTTCTTGGGTAAGCCCCAGCTCCTCGGCGGAAAGCTGCGACTGTGCAATCTCCAGGTACGCCGGGCAGCCGTGCAGCAGCTCCTCGTGCGTGCCGGTGCCCACTACGTGACCGTCGTCGAGCACGATGATCTGGTCGGCGTGCATGATGGTCGCGATGCGCTGGGCCACGACCACGAGTGCGGCGTCGGTGACGTTTTTGGCCAGCTCCTCGCGCAGGCGCGCGTCGGTCTTGTAGTCGAGGGCGCTAAACGAGTCATCGAACACCACGACCTCGGGCTTTTTGGCCAACGCGCGGGCAATGGCCAGGCGTTGGCGCTGACCACCCGAAACATTGGAGCCGCCCTGGCTGATGGGGGAGTCGTAGCCGCCCTCGCGCTCGGCGATAAAGTCCTCGGCCTGGGCGATGCGTGCCGCCTGGCGCATATCATCATCGCTCACCATGTCGCCGGCAAACTTGAGGTTGCTCTCGACGGTGCCCGAGAACAGGCGACCCTGCTGCGGGATGTAACCAATGCGGTGGCGCAGCTCGGAAAGGGTCATGTCGCGCACGTCGATGCCGTCGAGCGAAATGCTGCCGCCCGTGACGTCGTACAGGCGCGGAATCAGCTGCACGAGCGTGGACTTGCCCGAACCCGTTGAGCCAATGATGCCGAGCATCTGGCCGGCATGTGTGGTGAAGTTCACGCCGCTGATGACATCGGCGCGGGCATCGGGATACTGGAAGCTCACGTCGTGGAAGGCGAGCTCACCGCGCGGCGCGTTGGCCGCGGGCAGTTTGGGCGAGACGGGGTCGTTGATGCTCGTGGGACAGGTGATGACCTCTTCCACGCGCTCGGCTGCGACCTCGGCGCGGGGCAGGATGACCGAAACCATGGTGAGGATCATAAACGCCATGACGATCTGCATGGTGTAGGAGATAAACGCCATCATGTTGCCGACCTGCATCACGCCGTCGGACACGCCCTGCGCACCAAACCAGACGATAAGCACGGTGATGCAGTTCATGACGAGCATCATGAGCGGCATCATAAAGCTCATGGCTCGGTTGGTGTAGAGCTGCGTGGTCATCAGGTCGAGGGACGCCTGGTCAAAGCGCTCGAGCTCATGCTCCTCGCGGTTAAACGAGCGGATGGGCATAAGGCCGTCGAGCAGCTCGCGGGCGGTAAGGTTCACACGGTCCACAAAGCTCTGCATCTTTTTGAACTTGGGCATGGTGAGGCCCATAAGCACGCCGACGACGGCCGAGACCGCGATGATGGCCACGGCGATGGTCCACTCCAGGCCGGTGTGGTTGGCCAGGACGCGCATGACGGCGACGATGCCCATGACGGGCGCCATGAGGCACATGCGGATAAACAGGGTTGCGGCCATCTGAATCTGCTGAATGTCGTTGGTGCAGCGAGTGATGAGCGAGGCCTGGCTAAACTTGCCCACCTCGGCTGGCGAGAAGTGCATGACCTTGTTGAAGGTCTCGCGGCGCAGGTCGCGTGCGATGGAACAGGCGGTGCGCGAGGCCACGGCGCCGGTTAGGATGGTGGCGACCAGTGAGATCAGGCACAGACCAAACATCGTGGTCGCCATGCGGCCCAGGTAGGCGTTCTGCACGTCGGCGGGGTCGATACCCTGCGCCTTGTACTCGTCTTGCACATAGCTCACGGCGCGTTGGGTCACGATGGAACCCGACATGGAGCCCATTTTGTCCGCCATTTCATTGGCGCCCTCGACGAGCTTGCTTTGGTCTACCAGACCGCCCTCGACACCTAGGCGCAGACTCTTCATGGTGATCTTGCCGCCGTCGGCATCAATCTGCTTTTGCATGCTCTGCGCCGCTGCGGCCTTCTGCTGCATATCGGCGAGCTGCTCGGGCGTCATCGCTGCCATCTGCTCGGGGGCGGGCATGGCCTGGGCGGCGCTGTTGTCTTTTTCGCTGGACGTGCCCATCATGTCGCCCATGGAACTGGCGTCGATGCCCTGATTGAGCGAAAGGACGACGGTCTCGGGCAGGCTCATAATGTCGGCAATCTTGCCGCCGTCGGCACGCTCTTCCTCGGTGCCCTTGTACGTTCGAATGCCGTTTTTGTCAGCCTTGCTAAACACGGCCTCCACGGCTTTGGCGTCCTTGGTGCTCGTAAAGAGTTCGAGGTCGTCGAGCGATTCGGCACGAATGGTGTCGGGTACGGGCGAGGCGATGCCGCCTTGCTGCACGCCCACGTCGACGATGTCGCTCATATAGGTAGGCAGCGCCAGATCGGCGTTGCAGCTGATTACGATAAGTACGATAGCTGCGAACAGTGCCAGGACATGTTTTTTAAAGAGCTTGAGAATCCTCACTCGGCATCTCTCCTTTCTTGGTTGCGGTCGATAATTTCGTTGGCACGCCTTAGAAGGCGCACCATCTCTTGGGTATCTGTTTCGCCGAGCTGCTCGAGGAAGGCCGCGGTGCGTTTCTCGAATTCCCGACGTTTGATTTCGAGATCTTGTCGGCCTTTGTCGGTCACCGTGACGTGTACGCGACGACGGTCGGTCTTTGAGTGCTCGCGCTCGACCCAGCCCTTGGTTTCGAGGGCGCGTAGGATGTTGGCGATGCGGGCGCTCGAAACCCAGGCGCGATCAGCGAGTTCGCTCGGCGTGAGCGAACCGCCGGCGAGCATGAGAGCGCGCATGACAGCCATCTCGCCGCCGAGAGCTTTGTCCGCAAAGCGCGAAATGCGCTGATGCATGCTGCCAAACTCAGTTAAGAGCTGACGCCCAAGCTCATGGAAATCGGTATCTTCCACCGAAAACCCCTAACACTAGAAACTATTTTCGGTGAAAGATGATACCCCTGTATGCACACCTTATGCGGTAGATTTTGGGACATGCCTAGAAAACTCTCCGTACACCGTCGGTACCAGCAAAGTTGGGGGCAGATCGTTAGACATGTCCTAAAGCCTACTCAGAGGCACTTTACCCTGCTAAAGCTGGCATAACAGCTAGAGTGAAGGACGTATAAAGGCAAGGGGAAATATCAAATAATTCGGTGAACGGTAGCTGATGGCGGGCGCGTTTCCTGCGGATTTGTTGAAAACGCTCTAATGACACAAAAAAAGGAACATATAACAGCCCTGATGAAGGGGGTGGCTATGTTATCCTTCACTAACGGGTGAAATCTTGGGTTTAGGGTTGCAAGACCAAGGTGAATAAACGTTTTTCCCTGCGCTAACGCGCGACGGAAAGCGAATGAAGCCGGTCATGCAGGTCTAACATTCAAGAATTCAATAAGCAGCGGTGTGAGAGAGCGCCGCATTACACGTAACTAGGAGCGTGGTTACACAATGCAGGAGGCATGGGAAGGCTTCAAGGAAGGCATCTGGACGGGAGAGGTTGACGTCCGAGACTTCATCCAGAAGAACTACACCCCCTACGAGGGCGACGAGTCGTTCCTCGCCGGCCCGACCGAGCGTACCAAGGAGCTGTGGGGCGAGGTTCTCGACCTGCTGCTCAAGGAGCGCGAGCAGGGCGGCGTCCTCGATATGGACACCAAGACCGTCACGGGTATCGTGAGCCACCCCGCTGGCTACATCGATAACGCCCATCGCGACAAGGAGACCATCGTCGGCCTCCAGACCGACAAGCCGCTCAAGCGCGCGCTGCACGTCAACGGTGGTATCCGCATCGCTTGCCAGGCTGCCAGCCAGCACGGCTACAAGATCGACGAGAACGTTGTCGAGCGCTACACCTTCGAGCGCAAGACCCACAACGCCGGCGTCTTCGATGTCTACACCCCCGAGATGCGCGCCTGTCGTTCGGCCCACATCATCACCGGTCTGCCCGATGGCTATGGCCGCGGCCGCATCATCGGCGACTACCGTCGTGTCGCCCTGTACGGTGTCGACTACCTGATCAAGGACAAGGAGGCCCAGAAGGCTTCCACCCCGACGGTCATGACCGCCGACAACATCCGCGATCGTGAGGAGCTGCAGGAGCAGATCCGCGCCCTCGGCGAGCTCAAGATGATGGCCGAGACCTATGGTTTCGACATTTCCAACCCTGCTACCAACACGCAGGAGGCCATCCAGTGGA
The DNA here is from genome assembly GCA_900550415.1 of uncultured Collinsella sp. Classification (GTDB taxonomy): domain Bacteria; phylum Actinomycetota; class Coriobacteriia; order Coriobacteriales; family Coriobacteriaceae; genus Collinsella. The sequence goes on along the minus strand of URSO01000036.1, from coordinate 3,177 downwards.
TGTACTTCGCCTACCTCGCTTCCGTCAAGGAGCAGAACGGCGCCGCTATGTCCATCGGCCGTACCTCCACGTTCATCGACATCTACGCTGAGCGCGACCTTGCCAACGGTACCTTCACCGAGGAGCAGATCCAGGAGTTCGTGGATCACTTCATCATGAAGCTCCGTATGGTCAAGTTTGCCCGTACCCCCGAGTACCAGGCCCTGTTTACCGGCGATCCGCAGTGGGTCACCGAGTCCATCGGCGGCATGGGTGTTGACGGCCGTACGCTCGTTACCAAGATGAGCTACCGCTACCTGCACACGCTCGAGAACATGGGCACCAGCCCCGAGCCCAACATGACCGTTCTGTGGTCGACCCGTCTGCCCGAGAACTTCAAGAAGTTCTGCGCCAAGACTTCTGTCGCCAGCTCCTCGATTCAGTACGAGAACGACGACCTCATGCGCGTTTACCACGGCGACGACTACGGCATCGCCTGCTGCGTGTCCTCCATGCGCATTGGTAAGGAGATGCAGTTCTTCGGCGCCCGTGCCAACCTGGCCAAGTGCCTGCTCTACGCGCTCAACGGCGGTGTTGACGAGGTCTCCAAGAAGCAGGTCGGCCCCAAGTACCGCGCCGTCGAGGGCGATACGCTCGATTACGACGACGTTGTGGCCAAGTACAACGACATGATGAAGTGGCTCGCTGGCGTGTACGTCAACTCGCTGAACATCATTCACTACATGCACGACAAGTATTGCTACGAGCGCATCCAGATGGCTCTGCACGACAAGCACGTGCATCGTTGGTTCGCTACGGGCATCGCTGGCCTTTCCGTCGTGGCTGACTCCCTGTCCGCCATCAAGTACGCCAAGGTCCACCCCGTCCGTGACGAGAACGGCATCATCGTCGACTTCGAGACCGAGGGCGAGTTCCCCAAGTACGGTAACGACGACGACCGCGTCGACCAGATCGCTCACGACGTTGTGCACCAGTTCATGGAGTACATCCGCATGAACGACACCTACCGCAACTCCGTGCCCACGACCTCGGTTCTGACCATTACCTCCAACGTCGTGTACGGTAAGAAGACCGGCTCCACGCCCGACGGCCGCAAGGCTGGCCAGCCGTTCGCCCCGGGTGCTAACCCCATGCACAAGCGCGATAGCCACGGCGCCATCGCTTCGCTGTCTTCGGTTTCCAAGCTCCCGTTCCGCGATGCTCAGGACGGCATCTCCAACACCTTCTCCATCATCCCGGGTGCGCTCGGCAAGGAGGACCAGGTGTTCTTTGGTGATATCGACCTTGATCAGCTGGGCGAGTAACTATTGTTAGTGCTATACTAACAATAACGATTACTGATTAGTGCGCCGGTTTCGGCCGGCGCCTATCGATCGAAGGAGACACATTATGAAGGTTTCTGAAGTTTCCGAGACTCAGGCCGATAACCTGGTCCACATGCTCGACGCTTACGCCGAGAAGGGTGGCCACCACCTGAACATCAACGTCTTCAACCGTGAGACGTTGCTCGATGCTCAGGCTCACCCCGAGAAGTACCCGCAGCTGACCATCCGCGTTTCCGGCTATGCCGTGAATTTCCACACGCTCACCAAGGAGCAGCAGGACGAGGTCATTTCGCGTACCTTCCACAACAAGTTCTAAAGGGGTTTAACTCCTGCAGGATCGCCGGGGCTGTTTGGGCTACCTCCCAAAACGTCCTCGGACATGCAAGAAGCCCTCGCTGCGCACTTCGTGCGGCGAGGGCTTCTTGCGTCCTGACGCTCCTATTTGGCAAGGTGTTTTTTAGAATCCATTTTGCGCTCGGCCTCGAAGGCCCGCCTGTCCCAATCGAGCGGAAGTCCGGCCTCGACCCATGCCTCGTAGGCCCTCCTTATGGGCTTGAGCTCCCTTTGGCCCCTCTCCAGCATCGAGATGTACTTCTCGCTGGTTCCCAATATGGACGCCGCCCTCACCTGGCTGACCCTCGCCGCACGCCTGGCCGCCACGAGCTCCGAGGCGTCCTCGGGCCTCCTGATCTCGTGCGGGGCCCGGTACGCCTCCCGGGCCACGTAGCGCTTGAGGCACCTCATGACCTCCCTGTCGCTCTTCCCCCGCCCCCTGGCCCTCTCGGCGTACTCGGCGGTCTCGGGGTCGCGCATGACCCTCTGCCTCGCGATCTCGTGCAGCGCGCTGTTCGCCTGCCGGTCGCCGCCCCTGTTGAGCCTGTGCCTCACGGTCTTGCCGCTCGAGGCGGGGATGGGGCAGGCCCCGCATATCGCCGCGAACGACGCCTCGGAGCGCAGCCTGCCCGGGTTGTCCCCGGCCGCGACCGCGAGCTTGGCCGCGCTCACGGGCCCGCACCCGTACATCGCCAGCAGCGCGGGGCAGTTCTCCTCCAGGGACGCCTCGATCGCGCGCTCCATGTCGAGCGCCGCGTCGCGCGCCGCCGCCCACAGGTCCGCCAGCGCGCCGAGCGCGGCGCCCAGCGCGCCCTCGGCGCGCACGGAGGGGAGCTCCTCCATCAGCCTAGGCCCTCCCATGCCGCGGAACCTCGACCTGAGCCCTCCGGCGCGGTGGTGAGCAGCGACCTCGCGGTGTTTATCGCCGAGGTCCGCGCCTTCACCGCCCCGGAGCGCGCCGCGAGCATGCAGCGCACCCCGTCGACCCACCCGTCCTGGCTCTTGGGGGTCCCGAGCTTCGAGCCGGACATCGCCGCGCGGGCGGCCCTCTCCGCGTCCGCCTCGTCGCACTTTCCCTGCCCCGGGCGCCTCCTCTGCATCCTCGCCGGGGAGAGCGCCTCGCGCACGGGCATCCCCAGCGACGCGAGGTGCCTGGTGAGGCCCGCCCCGTAGGACGACGTCTCCTCCATCGCGACGCAGGCCGGCTCCCCGGCCGCCGCGATCGCCCCGGCGAGCGCCTCGTAGCCCGCCGCGTCGGCGGGGAACCGGCGGGACAGGACCCTGCGGCCCCTCCAGTCGAGGACGCACAGCCAGTGCGAGTCGGCGTGGGTGTCGACCCCGCAGAAGACCGGCCCGCGGGCGCCGGGTGTCGATTCGGTTCTCATGTCTCGCTCCGTTCTTTCCGTGCTCGCCTGGACCGGGCAGACGGCACACTGACGGGGCGCGATAGAATGCGGTTGTTCGGGTCCGCGGTATCGCTCCATGCTCCTATTAGGTCATGCGGCGGTCTCGGCTCGCC
>URSO01000035.1 GCA_900550415.1 uncultured Collinsella sp. | reverse complement strand
TTCATGAAAACCGGCGTCTGCACCTCGCTGCCGTGGGCGCATTGGAATTTGCCGCGCCGGGCCTTGCCCTCGTATTTGATGACCTTGAACATAGCTTGTTCCTCACATTTTGTATATACAGAATATCGAATCGTATATGCAATGCATATACGATTCGTATGCATCAGGAGATAAACATCGCGTCGCCGAAGCTGAAGAAGCGGTAGCGCTCCTCGATGGCGGCGGCATAGGCATCCATGATCTGGTCGCGGGTGGCAAGCGCGCTTACGAGCATCATGAGCGTGGAGCGCGGCACGTGGAAGTTCGTGATCAGCGCGTCGACCACGTGATAGGTCGAGCCGGGCATGAGGTAAAGCTGCGTCGTGGCGTTCTCGCGCGCCACGATGTCGCCGCGGCCGAGCGTGTCGGCACCGTCCTCGCGGCCTTCAAAATAGCGCGCCGTCACAGCCGGATCGGACACCGGCGCGTCCGCGTCAAACGCACTCTCGAGCGAGCGCACCGCGGTGGTGCCGACGGCGATCACACGATGACCCTCGGCCTTCGCCTTATGCACGGCGTCGACAACCTCCTGCGACACGTGGTAGCGCTCGGTGTGCATGACGTGCTGCGTAGGGTCGTCCTCCTCCACCAAGCGGAAGGTATCGATGCCCACCTCGAGCTCGACGGCGGCAAACTTCGCGCCCTTGGCCTCGATAGCGGCCATGAGCTCGGGAGTAAAGTGCAGACCCGCCGTAGGAGCGGCAGCCGAGTGCTCCTCCTTCATGGCGTAGACGGTCTGGTACTTCTCGGGGTCGCCCTCGTAATCGGTAATGTAGGGCGGCAGCGGCACGTGGCCGGCCGCATGGATGGCCTCGTCGAGCGTGCGCGGGTCGCCGGCGGCATTGCAACCGGCCGGCTCAAAGCGCACCAGACGGCCACCACGGCTATCGGTGACAAAGTCGATGACCTCGGCCGTCAGCACCACGGGAGCCCCCTCGGGCGCATGGGCGCCACCGGCGCGATACTCAATCTGGGCACCGGGCTTCAGGCGCTTGCCCGGCTTGACCAAGCACTCCCAAACATGGCCCAGCGGGTCAACATCCTCGCGGCGCTTGAGCAGCAGCGTCTCGACCACGCCACCCGAGCCCGATTTGCGACCGATCAGGCGGGCCGGCATCACGCGCGTCTTGTTGATGACGAGCACGTCGCCCGGCTCGATATAGTCGATGATGTCGCGGAAGATGCGGTGCTCAACGGTGCCGCCATGCTCCAGCGGCGTTCCCGCCTGGGAGCCCTTGCGATCCACCACCAGCAGGCGGCAGGAGTCGCGCGGCTCGGCGGGAGCCTGGGCGATCAGTTCCTCGGGAAGGTTGTAGTCAAAATCATCGGTACGCATAGACACGTCGGATTCTCCTTATATAGCTAAAGTCCGCCCTACATCCTAGCAGGCTGACGTCCCAAATGAACTACTTTTTGGCAGCCTTGCGCTCGTCGCGAATGCGAGCGCGGTCCATGGCCGCCTCGACGGCAGAAAAGCGGCAGCCGCAGTAGTTCTGTCGATACATGCCCAGTTCGCGCGAACGGCGCGTAGCCTCGGGATAATACGGACGAAAATCGCGGATCACCGGGGTGAGCCCACGTGCCGCCGCCAGGCGCTCGAGTACGTCATTGCAGGTGTCGAACAGCTGGTACGGCGAGACGGCGAGCGTCGTACCCACATATTCAAACCCGCGCTCCTGGGCAACGCGGCATGCCTCGGCCAAGCGCAAGGCATAGCACACGCGACAGCGACGGGGACGATCGGCACCCAACGGGGCCACGCCGGTCTCCCAGCGTTCGCGGTCCTCCCCGGCCTCGATGAGCTCGATGTCGCCGTCGGCACACCACCGGCGCAGCTCGTCCAAACGACGCTGCCATTCATCGCGCGGTTGAATATTGGGATTGGTCCAGCAAATCGTGGGCTCAAACCCCTCCTCGCGCAGCAGGCGAACCGGCTCAAGCGAGCATGGTGCACAGCACGCATGCAGCAACAACGACTTCATCGACATCTCCTCACCCAAAAAAGCGCACGCCAAAGGACGTATCCTCGCAGGCGACAATGCGGCGGTCGCGCAAAATGGTCCACACGTAATACCAGTCGCCTACACAGCCCGACAAATGCAAGCCGGCCGCCAGATAGCACAGCAGCGGATAGCCCGAAAACGCAAACCCCAGGGCAAACGCTGTCGTCACAACAACCGTCGGCGCCAGGCAAATGGCCATGTACCGCCGACGCGAATACACGACGCCCTCGGCGCAGGCATAGATCATCGCCGTCTCACGATTCGCGCCAAAGGTCACATGCGCGCCCGCAGGCGCCAGCAGCTTAAAAAACACCGCATGCACCAGCTCGTGCACGGCAAACGACGCTGCAGAAACCGCAGCCACACCGACCATCCAGCCCACGACGGTGGTCCAGCCGCCCGCCTCAGCCGCGTCCCAGTCCGCAGGCCCGCCCAACAGCATAAACACCGGCACCAGGCACACGGCAAACACCGCGATCACGGCCATCCCCCACACGAAGCAAGCGTGCAGAAAAACCTCGTCCTCAAACGCATGTATGTTGGAAATCTCATTCATAGCATCTTAGGATAGCGCCCCTGCCACGCACCCGCCCGCATGTGCGATAATGTCGAACGATATGCACGAATTGACCACCGCGCCGCCGAACCCCGTGCCCGGCCGCGCTCTTACCTATATGCGAAGGAGTCCCATGGCATCCAAATACTCCATGAACGACCGTCCCAGCTGGCCGCGCCGCGCCATCGTTACCGCCGGCGAGCCCTACGGCAACAAGGGTCTGCACTTTGGCCACGTCGGCGGCGTCTTTGTCCCGGCCGACTTCTTCGCCCGCTTCCTGCGCGACCGCCTGGGCCGCGAAAACGTCATCTTCACCTCGGGCACCGACTGCTACGGTTCGCCCATCATGGAGAGCTACCGCAAGCTCAAGGAGAACGAGGGCTACGACAAGTCCATCGGCGAGTATGTCGAGTCCAATCACTCCCGCCAGGCCGCGACCCTCAACAACTACAACATCAGCTGCGACATCTACGGCGGCTCGGGCCTTGAGCCGGCGGCCCAGATCCACAACGAGGTGACTGCCGAGATTATCGAGCGCCTGCACGAGCAGGGCACCATCTCCAAGCGCTCCACGCTGCAGTTCTACGATGCCAAGGCCGGCACGTTCCTCAACGGCCGCCAGGTCATCGGCCGCTGCCCCATCCAGGGCTGCAAGTCCGAGAAGGCTTATGCCGACGAGTGCGATCTGGGCCACCAGTTTGAGCCCGAGGAGCTCATCGCGCCCAAGAGCCAGCTCACCGGCGAGGTGCCCGAGCTGCGCCCGGTCGACAATCTCTACTTTGACCTGCCGGCCTACCTCGACTTTATGAAGACCTACACCGCCAAGCTCGCCCAGAACCCGCAGGTTCGCTCCGTGGTCTCCAAGACCATGGAGGAGTGGCTGCTGCCGGCTCAGCTCTACATCCAGAACAAGTTCCGCGAGGCCTTCGATGCCGTCGAGGACCAGCTCCCCGAGCACACCGTGCTGGAGCCCGAGGGCAACAAGAGCAGCTTTACCGTCACCTTCCCCAGCTGGAAGGAGCGCGACGACGCCCACGCGGTGCTCGCCAACGGTGGCGTGCGCTTCCGCAGCGGCAAGGCACTCGTGCCCTTCCGCATCACCGGCAACATCGACTGGGGCGTTCCGGTGCCCGAGGTCGATGGCGTCTCCGACGTCACCTGCTGGTGCTGGCCCGAGAGCCTGTGGGCGCCCATCAGCTATACGCGTACCGTGCTCGCGCGCGATGCCAAGGCCGCCGGCGTGACCGAGGGCGTCGCCGCCCAGGATGCCGCCCTCATGGGCGAGCCCGCCGCCGACTCCACGCAGGTGCCCGCACCCACCTACCAGCACAGCTCGCTCGACTGGCGCGACTGGTGGTGCTCTGACGACGCTCAGATTTACCAGTTCATCGGTCAGGACAACATCTATTTCTACTGCATCGCGCAGACCGCCATGTGGGAGGCCCTGGGCTGGGACCTCACGCAGAGCACCGTCAGCGCCTGCTACCACCTGCTCTACATGAGCAAAAAGGCCAGCTCGTCCTCGCAGACGCCTCCCCCGCCGGCAGACGACCTGCTCAACCACTACACCTGCGAGCAGATGCGCGCGCACTGGCTGTCGCTCGGCCTATCCGAAAAGCCGGTGAGCTTTAGCCCCAAGGCATACGACACGCGTGTGACCGGCAAGGACAAGGACGGCAACGAGGTACGCGCCTGCGACGACAAGCGCGTTATCGACCCGGCCCTTAAGGAGAGCGCGCTGCTGACCGGCGTGTTCAACCGTCTGGCCCGCAGCTGCTTCTACGGCGTCGCCGTCAAGGAAGGCGACGAGAGCCCCTACCGCAACGGCTGCATCCCCGCCGGTGCCGCTTCTGACACCGTGGTCGAAGCCGCCCAGCAGGCAGCCCTCGCCTTTGAGCAGGCCATGTACAAGTTCGAGACGCACCGCGCGCTTGCCGTGTGCGACGACTACCTGCGCGCCGCCAACAAGCGCTGGAGCGACGCTTCCAAGGCCGCCAACAAGCTCGAGGGTAACGAGGCAAACGCCGCGATGACGCAGGCCCTTGTCGACGCCTTTACCGAGCTGCGCGTGGCGACCGTCCTGATGCACGGTATTGTGCCGGCCGGCTGCGAGCTCATCTGCGAGTACTTCGACGTCGACCCGGTCGCTTTCTTTAGCTGGGATAACATCTTTGCCTCCACGGACGAGTTCATGGAGATCCTGGGCGAGAAGCCCGGCGAGCACCGCGTGAAGCCGCTACCCCCGCGCTTCGACTTCTTCAGCAAGCACGAGAGCCAGTACTAAAGCACGCCAGCAGCGGCGTGCCCGGAAAGTAGTCAATTTGGGACGGGAAGGAAAGACGGATGTCCAAGCCGCGTCGTCGTAAGCAGAAAAAGCAGGTCAAGGCCGAGCTCAAGCTCAGGCAGTTTGCCGCCACCGAGCTTTCCGACCAGCTTGCCGCCCAACCCTCCGCCGCCGACCTGCCGCGCTTTATGGTCGACACGGTCGCCGGCGCCTATGCCCCCACTGACGCTCAGCTCATGATCGAAGGCTTTGGCGCCGCGGCCACACGCCCAGTCACACTGCGCGCCAACACGCTCAAGGCGACCGCCGAGGACATCGCCGCCGCACTCGACGAGGCCGGCATCGCGCACCAAACCGTTACCTGGTATCCGGACGCCTTCATCCTGCCCGAGGCCCAGGTTTCCGACCTGTGGGACCTCGACATCTACCGCGACGGCAAAATCTATCTGCAGAGCCTGTCGTCCATGATGCCGCCTTTGGTGTTGGGCGCCCAGGCAGGCGAGGACATCCTGGACATGTGCGCGGCCCCCGGTGGCAAGACGACGCAGATCGCTGCCCTCACCCAGGGCCAGGCACACCTCACGGCCTGCGAGATGAGCATTCCCCGAGCCGAGAAGCTCGAAGCCAACCTCCATCGCCAAGGCGCCAAAAACGTGCCCGTCATGCGCATCGACGCACGCGAGCTCGACGAATTCTTCCGCTTTGACCGCATCCTGCTCGACGCCCCCTGCACCGGTACGGGCACCGTCATCAGCGGCAACGAGAAGAGTCTGCGCGGCCTCACCGAGCAGTTGCTCGGCAAGTGCGCCCGCTCGCAGCGAGCACTTCTGGATCGCGCCATGGGAGCCCTCAAACCGGGCGGCACGCTCGTCTATTCGACTTGTTCGATCTTGCCGCAGGAAAACGAGGACGCCTTGCAAGAGGCCCTCGACAAGCACATGGACTGCGAGCTTATCCCCCTCGACGGCACGCCGAGCAAAAGCGAAGCACGCCGCGCCCAGGATGCCGGCGAGGAGCCGCGCATCGAGTCCAACGCTCTCACCGAGGCAATCGCCGCGGGTCAGGTATCAGCCATCACCAACGGCATGCCCGGCACGCTCACCATCCCGCCCAGCCGCGACTTTGAGGGCTTCTACATCGCCCTGGTCCGAAAACGCGGCTAGCGCACGGATTCAAAACTCAACAAGCTATTCCCGTGCGCGCTTGTCCTGCTGGTCACGGTGCTGCTTAAGCGCCTCGCGTTCCTTGCGCTCGGCTCTTTTGCCCTTAATGGCCGTAACCACAAAATAGATGACCGCGGCGGCAACGATTGCGCCCACGCATAGGCCAATCGAGCCCAACATTGCTGTGAATTCCATTCCGCGTCACCTCTCTTTTAAACGGGACTTTCAAGATAGCACCTCAATACCCGCCACCACAGCTCCTTCACGTTCGCCGGCCCTTCGGTCTAACGGATGGCACGGCGGGGAAAAATCAACTCGTCAAACGATTTAGCAAGTACAATGCTGCCGGCACCCTGCCGGCCGTCATCACATAGAATCGAGCCTCCATGGATACCCTCAACGACCTAAACGAGCGCGTCGACGCCTTTGTCGGCACCAGCTCCTTCGACACGTCAGTCACGGCAAACGACCAAGCCCCCATCGATGTTCCCGCCGAGGTTCACGAGGACATTGTCGCCTCGGTCGACTTCTCCGAGGTAGAACTTGCAGACGAATTTACCGAGCCCCAGGTGGCCGTAACTCCCAACGGCCTTTTGCCCATGGAGCCGCTGCCCATCGACGGGCGTCTGCGCAAGGCGGCTCTCCGCATGCCCGATGAGATCGAGGAGGCCAGCGGCTTTACGCTCTTCGGTCGTCGCATCAAGTCGCTTATCTACACCACCGACGTCGCGGTCATCCGCAACTCCAACGCCGATGCCGTCTTTGCCGTTTACCCCTTCACGCCACAGCCGGCCATTACGCAGGCGCTGTTGACCGTTGCCGAGTGCCCGGTCTTTGTAGGCGTGGGCGGCGGAACTACGACCGGTAAGCGCTCCGTACAGATGGCAGCCGTCTCCGAGATGCAGGGCGCGGCGGGCTGTGTGGTCAACTCCCCTGCCACTGCCGAAATGATCGAGCACATCACCAACATCGCCGACATCCCCGTCATCGCCACGGTCGTACGTTGCGACGACGATGCTCACGCCAAAGTGCGCGCCGGAGCCAAGATCCTCAACATCGCGGCCGGCAAGAACACGCCCCAGGTCCTGCGCGAGCTGCGCGAGCACTATCCCAACCTGCCGCTCATCGCACCGGGCGGCAAGACGCCCGAGAGCATCCGTGAGACCATCGCCGCCGGCGCCAACGCCATCATTTGGACGCCGCCTTCGGCCCAGCAGCTGCAGACCGACATGATGCAGCGCTACCGCAAGATGAAGGAAGACGCCACGCCTGTCATCTCGCGCGACGATGTGCCCATTATCGACCAGGTCGCCGCCGCCGAGGTCAGCCAGGTCGAGAATATGAATCCCGACGTGCCGATTCCCGACGAGGTCATCGAGCGCGTCGCTTCGATCCACGATCATATCGAGGAACGTCGCGCCAACCGCGGACTCAAGCCCTCGCTGCACGGCTTCTTCTTCCGCGGAAAGAAACGCTAACCGCAACAGCAAGGCCCGCCCCGCAAACAACGGGACGGGCCTTTTCTGTTTTCGAATGTCAGGAGTGACAAGCGCAGCTGTTAAAACTGACAGTCAGCGCACGAACGCTAATCCACGCGCTTGTCGCCCATAAAGAAGAGCGCCACCGTACCAGGTCCGGTGTGCGAACCGATCAGAGTACCGATGTTATTGATCTCGATCTTGCCTTTAAGCTGCGGAACCTGTTCCTCAATCAGCGCCGCAACTGCCTCCGCATCCTCGCGGCACGCCGAGTGCGACATGATGCACTTACCCGAATATTCCGCACCGTCCTGCACGTGTGCCATCATGGTCTTAGCCATCTCGGAAATCGCGCGCTTCTTAGTGCGAATCTTCTCACGTGGCGACAGCCCACCTTCGCAATCGACCGTCATAAGTGGGCAAATCTTAAGCGCCGTGCCGATGATCGCGCTTGCGGCCGAAATGCGACCGCCTCGTAGGTAGCTCGACAGATCGGTCGAGAAGAACCAGTGGTGAAGGTTGAGTTTATGCTCCTCAATCCAAGCGGCCGTCTCGTCGAGCGAAGCGCCGCCATCGCGAACGTCGGCGGCACATTCCGCCAGCAGGCCAAAGCCCGAAGACGCCGCCAACGAATCGATGACGCGCACCTTGCCGCCCTGAGGATAGCGATCCGCGAGCATCTGTGCCGCAACGCAGGCCGATCCATACGTGCCCGAAATACCCGACGACAACGTCAGGTGCAGCACGTCTTTACCCTCGGCAACAAACGGCTCCCAAAACTCCTCGTACTCACCCACGCTCACCTGAGACGTCTTGGGCATGGCGCCCGCGGCAATCTGGGCAAAAAACTCGTCCGGCGTAATCGACTGATACAGATCGTCCGTATAGACAACATCGTCGATCTCGTAATGAAAACACACGACAGGGATATTGCGCGACGCAAAGAACTCACGGGTTCGATCGGCGGCGGATTCACAGGTCAGGACAAAATCACTCATATGAGGCTCCTTAAGTATTGCTGTGCAAATTATCGCACAGCAAGCCTAAATACGATACAAATGTCCACTATTTACCAATGCGAACCATTTGTATTGATTATATTTATCATGAACATCCTCATCCCCGCCATGGGCCAACGTGGGCAAAATCACCCGCTTCGTCTCCACTCAACCGCCATATCTACCTCAACTAAATCGATTTACCAAACCGTTCAGCCGACAATTCAGCCGCCGGCGCAAAATCGAAACAAAGCCGGCGCATACTGGTAAACGCTTGACGCTGTTTTATCAGTTTTACCATCCATATCGGAAGGTGTTTCATGGTCGCATTCGATCGCAATCCGCAAGACTTTAAATATCTGCGTCTGTTGTCGAGACAATTTCCCACCGAGCAATCCGCGTTTACCGAAATTATCAATCTCTCGGCCATTCTCAACCTGCCCAAAGGCACCGAGCATTTTATGAGCGACGTGCATGGCGAGTACGAAGCCTTTATGCACATCCTCAACAACTGTTCGGGCGTCGTGCGCGAACATGTCGACGAGATTTTTGGCGACACGCTCACGTTTGACGAAAAGGGCGAGCTGTGCACGCTCATCTACTACCCGCGCGAGAAGATCGAGCTGGTCCGCAGCAAGCGCGAGGACTCGCCCACCTGGTACAAGACCATGCTCGACCAACTCATTGTGGTTGCCCGCTCGCTTTCGAGCCGCTATACGCGCTCCAAGGTGCGTAAGGCCATCCCGCGCGATTACGCCTACATCATCGACGAGTTGCTGCACACGCATCCGGACGAGAACAACTATCGCGTGCGCTATCACGAGCGCATCGTTGGGTCCATCCTAGAGACCGCAAGCGCCGACGACTTTATCGAGTCGCTCGCCTCGCTCATCAAGCGCCTGGCCGTCGACCACCTGCACCTGGTGGGCGATATCTTCGACCGTGGCGGCGGCGCTGCCAAGATTATGGACCGCCTGCTCACCTACCATTCGCTCGACATTCAGTGGGGTAACCACGACCTACTGTGGATGGGCGCTGCGGCCGGTGAGCCTGCCTGCATCGCCACGGTGCTGCGCAACAACCTGCGCTACGACAATTACGAGATCCTCGAGAACGACTATGGCATCTCGCTGCGCGAGCTTGTCGCCTTTGCCGATGCCACCTATACCGCCGGTGAGCCCATCAGCCCGCTGATTAAAGCCATCAACGTCCTGCTCTTTAAGCTCGAGGGCCAGATTATCCAGCGCCACCCCGAGTTCGACATGACCAACCGCCTGCTGCTCGACAAAATCGATCACGACGCCGGCACAGTCACGCTTGCCGACGGCAGCGTGTGGCCGCTCACGACCAGCGACTTCCCCACCGTCGACCCGACGGACCCCTACATGCTCACGCCCCAGGAGCAACACATCATCGACAAGCTCGTGTCCGAGTTTGTCACCGCCGACCACCTGCATCGCCATATCGATTTCCTCTACACCCACGGCTCGATGTATAAGGTCGCCAACGGCAATCTGCTGTTCCATGGCTGCGCGCCGCTCAACGAGGATGGTACCTTTAGCAGCATGAACTGCCTGGGCACCTGGCACGCAGGCCGCGATTATCTCGATTTTTGCGACCATATCGCCCGCCGAGCCTGGCGCGTCGGCGACCGCGATGCCCTCGACTGGATGTGGTACCTGTGGATCGGCTTTAACTCACCCGCCAGCGGACGCCTGGTGCGTACCTTTGAGCGCGCCTATATCGCCGATAAGAGCACCTGGGTCGAGCCGATGGACCCGTACTTTACGCTAACCAAGTCGCCCTCGGTCTGCGACGACATCATGCGCGAGTTCGGCGTTGCCCCCATGGCATGTTCGCCGACCGGTCACATCATCAATGGCCATACGCCCGTCAAGACTACCAAGGGCGAGCAGCCCATCCGCGCCAACGGCAAGCTGCTGGTCATCGATGGCGGTTTCTGCCGCGCCTACCATCCCAAAACAGGCATCGCCGGCTACACGCTCATCTCGAGCTCGCGCGGATGCCGCCTCAAGTCGCACCAGGCCTTTACCACCGTTGCCGAGGCGCTCACCCGCAATATCGATATCGAGAGCGAGACCAACCGCTTTGACGAGGCCGACCGCCGCCGCATGGTAAGCGACACCGATACGGGTGCCAAGATCCGCAGCCAAATCCAGGACCTACGCCAACTGCTCGATGCATATAGAAACGGTGCTATCGAGGAGCGCGCCTAGCTCCACCCGTGGGGATTGGCTAAACTTGCTGAGTTTGTCATCCCCACGGCGCTGCGGCGCCACCCTAAGGCAGGTACCATGCAAAAGCTCCTTGCGCAGATCATGAAGTTTGGCGTCGTCGGCGTCATTGCCACCGTCATCGACTTTGGCATCATGAATCTGCTCCACTACGGCCTGGGTCTTAACATCCTGATCGCCAATACCAGCGGCTTTATCGTTTCGCTCATCTTTAACTACGTCGCGAGCATGAAGTACGTGTTTGCGCACAAGGAGGGCATGAGCCGCCGCCGCGAGTTCATTATCTTTGTCGTGCTGTCCGTGATCGGTTTGGCTCTCAACGACGGCATCGTACTGGCCCTCAACGCCGGCCTGGGCCTCGAGGCCAATATCGCCAAGATTTGCGCCACCGCGCTTGTTATGGTCTACAACTTTGTGACCCGAAAGATCTTCCTGGAGGGCGAGGAGACAAAATAGTTCGACACCTCTGAAGCATTACGGCACCCACGGACGACGCGCACTCAGCGCAGTATCGTCCGTGGGTGCCGCTCGTTTACGGGCAAATTTTCAACGTTTGCGGATTAGCTCTTGAAAATTTGACGAGTTCGTATAGTTCTTGGCAAAAACCTTACGTTTCCCTTCCAAAAGCCCTAAAGTATCTCCTTGCTCGATTCATCAACGCATTGGATGTGATTACGTGCGCAAGGCACTGGCACAACCTCATACCAAGCAGTTTCTCAAGTTCGCTGTCGTGGGTCTTATCTCCTTTGGCATCGACTGGGGTATGCTCATTGCGCTCGTCGAGCTGTTCCACCTCGACTTTTTGATGAGTACCACAGTCTCGTTTATCACGTCCGTCGTGGTCAACTACTGGCTCAGCATGAAGTACGTGTTCGACCACCGTGAGGGCATGAGCCGCAAGCGCGAGTTCACGATCTTCACCATCCTGTCGGTGATTGGCCTGGGTCTCAACGACCTGTACATGTTTGTGGGCGTCACGTTTTTGAGCATCGGCTACCAGGCCATGAAGGCCATCGCCACGTTCCTGGTCACCTGGTACAACTACTTTAGCCGCCGCCTCTTCCTCGAGGGTGCGCAGTCGTAGACGGCCCAACATAATCTCGCTTCGCAGCCGGTTGGAATTCACGTTCCAACCGGCTTTTTGCTTGCAGAGCCTGCCGAGAAAGGTGTACAAGGAGGGCTACAGCGTCGAAATGGGACGCAGTTTCCCTAGGGGCGCCGTTCCGGAAAGTGCATCCCAGACTGCACCCTCAGAGCGGGACACAGCTTCCGCAACGTGGCTCTAGCGGAAAGCGCATCCCAGAATCGATGCCCAAAACGGTCCGTAGCTTCCCAATGGGCGATGTTTCAGAAAGTCCATCCCGGAATGAACCCTCAGAGCGGGACACGCTTTCCGAAACCCGCCCCATCGGGAAACTGTGTCCCGGAATTCGCCTTCAGAGTGGGATGCAATTTCCGGTTGAGCCTCGATTGGGAAACAACGCCCCATTCGCATAAAGACGGGCGGCTCGGATGTTGGTCCGAACCGCCCGTTTGGCGCGTTGTGTCGAGGCCTCTAGCCCGTTACGTAATACCAAACGACGGTGTCGCCATTGGAGAGAACGTAGTTGCTGCACGCCGTGTTGGGCGCCACACCGTTGACGGAATACATCCAGCCGCTCGTGCCACCATGCTCCTTCTCGGCCAAACCGCCAATGGCGGCGACATACGTGCCGAACGATGAGCCATGCGCATTCACGGAAAGGCCCAGAGCGCACAGGGCATCGTAGACCGTTGCACCCTCGTTAAAGGTGAAGGTGCCACTAGAAGACACAGGATTGCCCACAGCGCTCGATGTGACCGAAACCGTCACCGTAACGTAGCCGGACTCCTGCGAGCCGCCCTGATTGCCCGCAGAGGCGCCGCCACTGTTGGATGCAGATCCACCGCCAGACACCGAGCCACCGCCCGAAGAAGAGCTCGATCCACCGGCGGATTCGGAGCCCTGTCCGGCAGACGTGTTGCTGGACTTCTTGCCGCCCTTGCCTTCGGACTTCTTCTCCTTCGAATCCTTATTTGAGTCCTTATCCGAAGATTTAGAATCGTCGTTGGAGTCCGATTCATCCGAACTCTTGGACTCGGAGCCCACAGCATCAGAAGACGAGGAACCCGCTGCCCCTGCCTTGCCGGAGGTGGTGGAACCAGAGTCGGCAACGCTCTTTCCCGCCACGGCCTGAGCAATCCAATCGATAGACCAAGCGCCGCTGGTGGAAGGCTGGACAAAGCCCAGCGAAACAACGATCAAAACGATGCAGGCAGCTGCAAGAACACCAGCAAGCGCCTTGCGCCGAGGGGCGGACGCCGCCGAAGCGGCGCCCTTTTGCTTTGTATCGTCAAGCTGGATGAACGACGAGTCGGGCTGCTTGGACTCGGCGTCCTGAGGCTTATTGGACACAGCCCTCACCTACCGACGCTTGGTGAATACGAACACGCCGATGACGGCAAGACCGATCACGCCTGCCGCAACGCCGACGATGGCAAGCGGATTGAAGCCAGACTGCTGCGCGGGAGCCGCAGTGGACTTCTTAGCAGCGGTCGTAGCAGACGAGCCCGTATCGGACTTGGAGCCGGACTTGCTGGACTTCTTATCAGACTTCTTGCTGTCCTTCTTGTCGGACTTGTCGGAATCCTTCTTGGAATCCTTGCCGTCCTTGGTCTCGGTCGTGGTCGTGGTCGACGACACCGGCTTCTGCCCAGGCGAAACAGCGCCGCCGCTCTGCTGGCCGTTAGTACCATTGCCGGAACCGGCGTCGGCACCGGCATTACCCGAGCCGCCGTTGGAGCCAGAGCCGCCGTTACCACCAGGGTTAACAGCATTCTTGACCCACTTGGCATACAGCGTCATATCCGCCGTCACCGCAACGCTAAAGTCATACGCCTCCGTACAAGCCTCGTCGGTATACCAACCAGCGAAGGTGTAGCCCTCGCGCGTCGGATCGGCAGGCTTGGCCACAGAGCCGTTGGCGGCCGTAGTCTGAAAATCGACCTTGGACCCCTTGCCAGCACTAAACGAAACCTTAACGCCAGCATTCAGCTTGAACAGCGTGCCAGAATCGTTGATGTAGTACAAGTTGCCCTGGGCATCACAAGCGATTGGCGAGTCACAGTAGTTGTTGTGGCCCGTTGCGCTAAACACACCAGAAGCCTCGGTGTCACCCAACTTGTAACGATATACGCCACCGCCCGTGGTGTAGTTAACGAAATCAGGGCTCTCGCCGTAGTTAACCGTGAAGTAGACATACGCGTCTTTGCCCTGGGCACTCACGAGCGGAGCGCCCTTGATGCCACCAAGTCCGGCCGGCAGCTGAGAGCCGTCCGCCGTCGTGACCAGCGTCCTGGCAAAGTCCTTGGCCGGGTCAATAATCGCCAGCGCAGAGCCGCCAGCAACCTCGCCGCCAACAATTAGCTTGCCATCATACATCGTAGGCGCACACGCACAGCCGGTAAGGCCAAGGTCAACTACGCGCTCCTCGGTAATACGCGAAGCGGCATCCGCATCGCGTGAGTCGCCATCAGAAATCGCCAATACGTGCAGCTTGCCGTCGCGCGAGATGAGATAGGCATGGCTACCGTCGTCAGAAAACACGCAGGTGGAGTTGACAATCGCCCCAACCGAGACGCTGCCGAGCACATCGCCCGTCGACTTGCTCAGCATCTCGACGGTACCGGAACTGGTGGGAACCAAGACAAAGTCATCGCCCACCGTAGCGCCTGTCCAGTAATAGCCCTCGTTCGGATTGACATGCTGCCAAGAAACCGCTCCGGTCAGGATATTGATGCGCGTCAGATGGCCGTTGTCATACGTGCCCTTTCCATAGTCGACATCAACGGTGCCGACATAGAGGTAATTGCCATCAACCGTCAGCTGAGAATTCGACTGAGCAGTCCCGCTCACGAAGTCAGTGACCCAAACCGTTGTGAGCGTGTCAGCCGTCAGAGCCTGGACCGCACCGCGGTCGAGCGGAACGACAACCAAACCGTTCGCGTAAATCGGGCGCGAGGTGTAACCGACCGCAGTCTTAAGCTTCGACTCGGCAAGGACCTTGCCCGACTCGGCGTTAATCTTTAGTAAACGCTTGTTGACGGCGAGGTATACGTAGCCGTTAACAACGATAGGCTCACTTGCGTTGGGATTCGTGGCACCCGAGTACGCCTTCCAATCGAACGTCCAGGAGCTCGCTAGCGCACCCGTAGGCGTCGAAACGTTCTCGACCGCTGCATTGGACTTGCCGTCCCAATCGGACTTCCAATCGGTCGGACGTGGGGCGCTCGGATTGACTACGACCTCGTCGGGATTAGGCACCGTATCGCCGGCAGCATAGGCCCAGACGATCTCGTCACGCGACTTGAGCACGTAGTCACTGTCGAGTTGAGATCCGGGAACACCGTTAACAAAGTACGACCAAGCGCCGGCCAACTTAGTGCCGTCAAGCGGAGAGACGAGGCTGTGAACGCCCCAGAAGCCCAGCTGATCGTACATCTCGGACTTGATGCCCAAAGCATCGAAGTAGGCGGCAGTGGCGTCCTTGATCGTCGTGCCCCCAACAAACACCTGCTTCGAAGGATCGGTCCAGCGCTGTGCCTTATCGTCCTTCTTGCCGATGATCTCCATCGAGACAGAGACCTGACCGGGCATGGTGCCATCGGAACCATAGACCCAGGTAATCTCATCGCCGGCCTTGAGCGTGTAGTTGCCGGCGCCGACATTGGCCATCTTGCCGTTAACGAAGAACTGCCAGGACTTCCAGGTGCTTTCGTTTACCCGTACGGTCGAAAGCTTCACGCTCTTATTGAACGGAGAAGTCAGCGAATTGAGGAACCAACCATACGAACCGGTTTGGACGTCGGCGCCAATACCGGCCCGCTTAAAGACCTGCTCGGAAAGATCGGCGGCAGTTGCGCCCTCTTCCACCAGTGCAGTCGTAGGCTGCGCCCACGTCTGCTGAGCACCCGAAGCGTCCTGACCGATAACGGTGCAGCTTACCGAAAGCTGGTCGGTGGGTGCAGCGTCGCCGTACTTCGAATAGCACCAGACAACAGAGTCGCCCGCATCGAGGGGGTAACTGCCAGCGCCAACCGACGCCGCAACACCATTGATAAACAGCTGCCAATAGGCACCCGTAGCGGAATCATACGCAAGAGTACGATCAGCGTCGAAAGGCGACGTAATGGAGTTGAGCACCCAGCCCCAAGAACCATTGGGGTCGTAGTCGACCTTGAGACCGGCCTGCTTAAAGAGCTCTTCGGAAAGATCGGCGGCCGTCGAGCCATTCTTGAGCGTGTACTGCGTCGCGGCAGCCCACGTTTGCTGTTTACCCTTGGCATCGATGCCAATGACGGAGCACGTCGCCGTAACCTCGGGATCGTTTTGACCGCTCGTGCCCAGAACCGTGATCTTTGCCGACACGTCCTGGTTGGCAAGCTTGGCGTACGTAGCGTTGTCGGGGTAACGCTCAGCGTAGCGAGCGTACTTCTCGCTCGTCAGACGCGAGGAAACGACAACCTTCGTGTTGTACTGCGGCTGTGTGACCTTGAGATTCTCTGCGGAAACAATAGAGCTGTTGCTCGACTTAAACAGACGCCAATCCTGCCCGGACATCGCGTCATAGCCAGGCAGATCGACCGGAACAATACCGGGGGACGTCGAATCGGTCGTTGCCTTGTTGTAGCTCCAGGCAAGGTTGCCGTCGGCATCGAGATATGCCTTCTGGAACGCGTGCATGTCGGTCGAAACGGCACTAGCGTCCTGGCCATTCAAGATGGCAGCGGCGTAGCCGGCCTTAGCCTGCTCCATAAGAGAAAGCTCGGCATCGAGCTCGTTCTGGTCCTGCGGGGCAATCGCAAAATCGAGGGTCTTACTAGCCGTGACCTCGGCGTTAGACTTATCGGTCACCGTGAGGGTGATCTTGGTCTTCGCTGCCTCGGTGCCAGGCAGCGGCTGATAGACCGTGCCCTTGTAACCGTTGAACGTGATGTCATCGGTGCTGGCGGAGTACTTGACCTCGTAATACTTGCCGTCGATTTTGAGCGTGCTCGTGCGCGGCATCTGCAGGTCGGCGGTCAAGCCGTCCTTGTTGGCGGGCGCGTCGGTGCCGGAGTACTTGATGTTGCCGTAGGTAAAGGCCGCATCGACCTTCTCCTGCAGCGCCTTCTTGTCGGCAGCGACCTTCTCGGGATCGCCCTTGACGGTCACGGTGAAGTCGTGCGAGCCGGCAAGCTTGATGTCGCCGCTCGTAACCGTAACCTTGGCGGTCAGCGTCACGTCGCGATCGCTCGATGCGCGCGAAACCTTACCCGTCTTATCTTCCCAGCTATACCCAGAAACAAACAGGCGCTCGGTGTCGGAGCTTGTCCATTCAACAGAGAATTTCTTTGCGGAACCCGCCTTGTACGGAAGCGTGACATTTTGGGTCACGCCATCGGCGGACTCGCCCGCCGCGTAGCCAATCTGCAGGGATTCGGCAGCACTGTCAAGAAGGTCTTGCAGTTTAGCCTCGTCCCAAGCAACCTGCACCGACTTGTTGGGCAGGTAATACTCGGTCTTGCCATCACGTGACAGTTCAAACGCCACATCGGCGCTACGCAGACCGTCGATGTTGTAACCGGTGTAGTCGTTGGGGTCAATGAAGAAGAACGTCACATCGCCGTTGGTCTTATCCTGGGCGTCGGAGATGCCGACCGTGGCCTTGGCGTCCTCTGCCTTAAAGGCAACGCCGTCCTCGGAGACCTTGACGTCAATATCGGTGAAGCCCAAATCGGCAAGCTGCGCCTTCAGCGCATCATTGACGTTGCCGCCCTTGGCGCTGTAATCAACAGCGATCTGCTTATTGGCATCGTTGAGCTTTTGGACTGCAGCCTCAAGCGAGCCCGCGGCGATAACCTTGTTGGTGGAGACGAGCTCGACCGTCGAGCCTCCGCTCGTGGCGACAGCCTTCAGATACTTGCCCGTGGCTGAAGCCGAAACCGTCGCCTCGGCGCCCGACATATCGGGCAGCAGCGTCCAGTCAGCCGCCGGAGCCTTCGCATCGTCTGCCGCATACCAGGCAACAGTCGCCTGGTCGGTGACATCGATGCCATTGGTGGCCGAACCGTCGGCGCGCTTGGCCTGCGCCGTCGCCTTAACGCTATCGCCCGAGACGAGATGGGTCGATTCGCTATTGATCTGCGGCGTAGTGGTCACGCGCAACAGGTTATACTCCCCCGCCGCGGTAACGCTATCGGACGAAACCCATTCAACCGTGTTGTCGAGAGCGCTCGCCGTAACTTTGATGCGCTTGCCAACAAGCGCGTCCGAAATGGTCAGGCTGCCATCGGTCGTATCGATGCCGTCGGAGAGCTCGGTCCATTCGGCATCGCCCTCGCCCTTGGCATACCACGCCATGGTGAGCTCGGCATCGTCGGGCACGTCCTTGGTCGAGCCCGACCAGCTACCCGGAACCTGCACGCTCGGTGTGATCTTTGAGCCCACGCTGAGCGTAACGTTCTTATCGGCAAGCTCAATGCCCGCCAGCTTGTACTGGCCCTTAAGCGTCACGGGGCCGAGCGGGGCAACGGACTGCGTGCCGCCGTAGGAGCTCTTCTTCTGCG
Organism: uncultured Collinsella sp.; assembly: GCA_900550415.1. Taxonomy (GTDB): domain Bacteria; phylum Actinomycetota; class Coriobacteriia; order Coriobacteriales; family Coriobacteriaceae; genus Collinsella. Next base: position 4,091 of record URSO01000035.1, on the reverse strand, counting down.
TGCTGGAGACAGTATTTTCGCTCGTCACCTTCACGCGCAGGTACTTGCCGGCATAGGCGGCGTCAACGGTATAGGCGGTCTCGGTAGCACCGGGGATATCGGTATAGGCGGAGTCGTAGCTCGAGCTGCTGTTTGCATACTGCCACTGGTAGGTCACGTTATCGGTGCGGTCGATATAGTGATAGTTGGAGCCGTCCTTTTTGCGCACCTTAGTCTTGAGCGTATCGCCTACGCGCACGCCATTGGTAGCGGGAGAACCCTCGAACTGCACGTCGTAAAGCTCAACTTGGCCAGCGACGGAAACGGGACCCACCGCATAGTACGGCTTCTGCTCGCCATAGCCGCCGTTGGCCTTGGCCACGACGTAGTAGCCCTTAAGGGCGGCGGTCACCGTCAGGGTGTTACCGGTCTCACCCTTGATAGGCGTGTCGCACTTGCTTGCGGTGTTCGAGGTGCCCTTATACCACTGCCACGTGACATGCGAATCGGCGGTAACGTCGGTGGAACCCGCCTTGGCGGTCGCCGTAATCGTAGAACCAACCTCGACTTTGCCCGAAGTCGGGCTCATAGTCACGCTCGTAACATTAATTGAACCGGTAGCCGCAACGAGAGCGCCCGTGTTGTTGGCCATGCTCGAAGAGCCGATCTTCGAGGACACCTTGCACTTGAGGTACTTGCCACCTAAAGCGTCGGTAAGCTCGAGGGTCTCACCCGTGGCACCCGCAATGTCGGTATACGTGCCACTCTTGGTGTCAGAGCTCTGCCACTGATAGTTGAGCTTGCTCGCGTCGACGAACGCGCCGTACGCGCCGCCCTTCTCCTTAGCGCGGGCCTTAGCGGTATCCCCCACCGCAAAGACGCTCGTATCGTCCTTGGTATTGATGATGGACACGGCCGAAATCTCGACCGCACCGGCCTGTTTGACCTTGCTGGAAGTGGTCTTGTTCACCGTGTTGACGCCAGCGTTGGCCTCGATCCTGATGTACTTGCCCTCAAGGTCGTCGCCCACCACGAGCGAAGCACCCGTCTTGCCCTCGATCTTGGTAAAGCCCGAGTACTGCGAGGTGGATGCGGACCACGTGTAGGTAACCTTGGCGTCGGCGGGGGCTTGCTGATAATAGCTTATGTACGGAGTCGCCGTCAGGGTGTCGCCTATGCTCGGCGTGTCGCTACTCAGCTTGACGTTGTTAAGCTCCATCTGCCCGGCACCCAGCACGGGACCGGGGATGTTGTTGGCATTGATACCCGAGCCGGAAGAAACGGACGGACCATAGTAGTCCTTGCCATCAACCGTTACCCTGCAGATGAAGTATTTGCCTTCCATCGCGGCGGTGACGGTGAGCGACTGCTCGTGGCCTACGACCTCGGTGTAGTCGGCGACATTGCTGCTGGCCCTGGTCGTGCCGGCGAGCCAGGTGTAAGTCCAGGTGCCGGGATTGGCAACGGACTCAGTCGAAGTGCCGTACCAGTCGTCCTCGACCTCATCGTACATATTTGCCCAAAGCGTCTCACCGGCCTTGAGCGCGCCCGACTTCGTGGAATAGGAGCTGTCCTTATCCTTGGTATCCTGGATGAAGACCTTGGCCTCGCTCGAAAGCGTTGTGGCAGACGCGGCGGCAACGGCGTTCTTCTGCTCCGAAGCAGCAGGCGTCGCAGCAGAGTTCTCGGACTCAGTCGCGTTGCCTGCGGCGGTGTCGGCACCATTCGCGGCACTCGCAGTTGCGCCCTGATCTGCGCCGGCGTCATCGGCAGCAGCGCTCGCCGCCGCACTGTTCGCGCCGGTGTCGGCAGCGGTGCCATCGTCGGCCGCCGCGCCCTCGCCGCCCGTCGCAGCCTGCGCCACGGCCTCGGCAATGCCCTCGGCGCCCTCGGCCCAAAGTTGCGCCGGCGTGGTGCCAAAAGCCATGGCAAAAGCCAGGAACGCCACCAGACCGCGCTTGGCTACGCCACGGGCAATCGCTCCATACGGACGCCACGAGGCGCGCTGGCACTCGTCCTCAAACATATCCATTTGTCTCCTACTGTCTGCACTTGGAGCATTGCCCAGCGGCTGCCCCACGTCATCGCGCACATTGCGCTCGAGTACCCCCATCGGGGTCCCCCTTCCCTCCAGAGCCCAACGCGTACCGGCGGCTTGCGCCGCGGCCGCGTACAAGATGGGAGGCGATCCGACTTAACCTTACCGACCCGGGCGCGCCGTCCGATCTGCAACGCGACCATCCCGGGCCAAGAGGAATTACGGTTACTGGTACAGCCGGGGACTTGCACCCCGATTCTCCCAAACGCACAGGAAAACCGCGCATTCGTGCGTCTCCGCACCACCATCTAGGCCATCGATTATTACTGTCGATATGGTAGCACGCAAAAGGGGCCCGCACACAGGCGAAGCCCAAGGTAAAAGCTATGGTTTGCGATAGAAAAGGGCGGGGATGGAGTGCCGAGCAAAATAACCCGTTTCCCCGACCCCGGGAAATCGTTAATGCTTGCCGCCGTGACTGTTGCGCCAGATCTCGCGGCCCAGCATCAGCGCCAGCACCAACGCACTCACGTAGCCCATAAAGCCAATGACCGGGATACCAAACACAACCGGCTCGATGCGCGCGTAGTACACCACCGACGAACCGATAAACAGACCGGCGACCACAATTGCCATCGACATGCGGTCGATAATTCCACCCAGCTGCCGCAGTGCCTTGTCGCTGCTCATGATCTGCGTGTTCACCTTAAGCTGGCCGCGCGTGAGCATGCGCGACGCCAAGCCCAGATACTCGGCCGCCTCGAGTGAGCCTTTTGCCGCGCGATAGCTGCTGGCGGCAAGATCGCGCCCCATTTCGCGGACGCGCGCATAGGTGCTCTTCTCGTTTTTGATGTGCGTCTGGATAATCTGGATCATGTTGACGTTGGGCATGTACTCGGTCAGCAGGCCCTCGAGCGTCACCATGCCGCGCGCGAACATCGTCACCACACTCGGCAGCTCAACGTCGTTTTTGCGCGCCAGATTGAGCAGCGAGGTCAAAAACTCGCCGATATCCAGGTCCTTAAGATCGAGCCCCGCAAAGTCGGCGACAATAAAGTCCAAGTCGGACAAAAAGGCCGAATGGTCGAGCTCGGCAGAATCGCCGCGCGTCACGGCAAAGCGCATAAGCGAATCCTTGAGCTTGGGGACGTCACCCTCGGCCACGGCGAAAATCATGTCCTTGACGATACCGCGGTCGTGACTCGACATGCGCCCGACCATGCCCAGGTCGATAAAGTAGACGATGCCGTCCTTGAGGATAATGTTTCCCGCATGCGGGTCCGCATGGAAAAAGCCGTCGTCGAGCACCTGCGTCGAGTAGTCCTCGACGATCGCGGCGCCGATCTTTTCCAGGTCATAGCCCTCGGCCACCAGGCGCTCGGGATCGGCAATCGAGATGCCGTCAATGTAGTCCATAACCACGACGTGTTCGGTGCAAAGGTCCAAGTAGGATTTGGGACACGACACGCCATGCACGCTCTTATGGAACTCATAGAAATCGTTGAGGTTTTTGGCCTCGGCCAAAAAGTTGGTTTCCTCGCGAAACGAGGTCCACAGTTCCTCGACCACGCCGTGCAGGTCAACAAACTGGTCGGTGTTGACGAACTTGGAAACGATGCGCACCACCGAGCGAATGATGTCGATGTCCTGAGCCATCACCTGCTGCGCGCCGGGGCGCTGCACCTTAACGGCCACGTCCTCGCCGGTCACCAGGCGGGCGCGGTGCACCTGCGCGAGCGACGCGCTTCCGAGCGGGTTGGGGTCGATCGCGTCGAACATCTGCCCCAGGCGCTGGCCGTATTCCTCTTCTAGACACCGGAGCACTACCTCATACGGCACCGGCTCTACGTCGGAGCGCAGGCGACGCAGCTCGTCGCAAAACCGCTGCGGCAAAATCTCGGAGCGGTTCGCCAGGATCTGCCCCATCTTGACGAACATGGGGCCGAGCTCTTCGAGCAGACGACGCAGGCGCACCGGCGTGAGGTTATCCCACACGCGATACTTTTTGATCAGGCGAACGATCTGACCGATGCGTTCGCGGCGGCCCGCCGGCGTGAGCTGATACTCCTCGTCC
>URSO01000034.1 GCA_900550415.1 uncultured Collinsella sp. | reverse complement strand
ACCGCCTCGCGGTGACATCGTTTTTATGTCAACCTTGGTCTAACAGAGCCAAAAAGAAAGGCCCCCATCGCTGGGAGCCTATCAAATCAGTGGTGGGCGATGAGGGATGTCGCGTGCGGCTTCGCCGCCCGCTTCCGCTTCGGGCCTGCGGCCCTCGCGTGCTGCGCTGGAAAACGCTTGCGCGTTTCCTCAGCTCCGCACCCTTGCGGGTTCGAATCCCTCTGCACTGGGCACAAAAAAGAAAGGCCCCCATTTCTGGAAGCCTATCAAATCAGTGGTGGGCGATGAGGGATTCGAACCCCCAGCCTTGTGCGTGTAAAGCACCTGCGCTAACCGTTGCGCCAATCGCCCGTGCGGAGAGAGTATAGCAAAACAATCGCCCCATTCACCTCATATCCATTAAAGGTAACCGGCGCGTGTCGGCGCGGAGCTGATTCAGTTGAGATTGCCTGAACATTCCGTCCCTCTTTACACCCTCGGGTATACTCAAAAGCTACTGATTCGATTTGATACCCAGCAACAGCAGAGGGGATAGTATATGTGCGGTTTTGTCGGTTTTGTCGGTGGGACGGATAACCAATCCGAGGTGCTCACCAAGATGATGGACCGCATCGTCCATCGTGGTCCCGACATGGGCGGCCAGTTTATCGACGGCCGCGTTGCCCTGGGCTTCCGCCGCCTGTCGATCCTCGACCTGACCGAGGCCGGCGCTCAGCCCATGGCCAATGAGGACGGCAGCGTCGTTATCGTCTTCAACGGCGAGATCTACAACTTCCAGGAGCTTCGCTCCGAGCTCGAGGCCAAGGGCTATAAGTTCCACTGTGGAGCCGACACCGAGAGCCTCCTGCACGGCTACGAGGAGTGGGGCGAGGCCGTACTCGATCGCCTGCGCGGCATGTACGCCTTCGTCATCTGGGACAAGAAGAAGAACAAGCTCTTTGGCGCCCGTGATATCTTTGGCATCAAACCGCTCTACTACTATCCTATGGCCGATGCGGGCGACGGCGCTCCGGGTGTGCTCTTTGGCTCCGAAATCAAGAGCTTCCTGGACTACCCGCACTTCCACAAGGCGGTCAACAAAAAGGCCCTGCGTCCGTACATGACGCTGCAGTATTCGGCAACCGAGGAGACCTTCTTCGAGGGTGTCTACAAGCTGCCGCCGGCGCATTACTTTACCGTAGACATCCCGACCGGCAAGATGAACATCGAGCGCTATTGGGATTGCGATTACTCTGCCGTCGAGAAGCCGTTCGAAGAGTACGTCGACGAGCTGGACGAGGTCGTGCACGAGAGCGTCGAGGCCCATCGCATCGCTGATGTTAAGGTCGCTTCCTTCCTCTCCGGCGGCGTCGACTCCAGCTATATCGCCGCTTGTCTTATGCCCGACAAGACCTTCTCGGTGGGCTTTGACTACAAGAATTTTAACGAGACTAACTACGCCAAGGAGCTATCCGACAAGCTCGGCGTCGAGAATGTCCGCAAGATGATCACCGCCGACGAGTTCTTTGGCGCACTCGAGGACATTCAGTATCACATGGACGAGCCGCAGTCCAACCTGTCGTCTGTGCCGCTGTGGTTCTTGGCCGAGATGGCGCGCAAGGATGTTACCGTCGTGCTTTCGGGCGAAGGCGCCGACGAGCTCTTTGGCGGCTACGCCTACTACGAGGACACGGTTCCGGTGCGCAAGTACAAAAAGATGGTGCCGTTGCCCATTCGCCGCGCGCTCGGTAACCTGGCGCTGCATATGCCGTACTTCAAGGGCCACAACTTCTTGGTCAAGGGTGCCGAGATTCCCGAGAAGTCGTTCCTGGGCCAGGCCTTGGTATGGCCTGAGCGCGAGGTCGACGGCGTACTCAAGCCCGAGTACAACACCGGCGACGGCGCCTTTGAGCTCGCTGCACCCATCTACGCACGCGTGAAGGGCCAGCCCGAGCTGGTCAAGAAGCAGTACCTGGACATGAACATGTGGCTCCCGGGCGACATTCTGCTCAAGGCCGACAAGATGTGCATGGCGCACTCGCTGGAGCTGCGCGTGCCCTTCCTGGATCGCAAGGTCATGGAGTTCGCTGAGCACATTCCCGACCGCTACCGCATCAACGAGAACGGCAACAAACAGGTGCTTCGCCACGCCGCCAACAAGTCGCTGCCCGATGAGTGGGCTACCCGTCCCAAGGTGGGCTTCCCGGTGCCGATCGTCTACTGGCTGCGCGAGCAAAAGTGGTACGACTACGTCAAGGAGTACTTCACCGCGCCGTGGGCAAGCGAGTTTTTCGACACCGACGAGCTCATGCATCTGCTCGACTTACACTTTGCGGGCAAGGGTGATTTCCAGCGCAAGATCTATACGCCGCTCGTGTTCTTGGTGTGGTACAAGCGCTTCTTTATCGACGAGGGCCAGCCTTCTGTTCAGGCTGCCTAGCCTCGGCTTACGAACGCCTGCGCGTAACGGCTCCTCCGGGAGCCGTTTTTGCGCGAGCATGTTTCAGTTACTATGAAAACCGTCCCTGCCAAATGGCTGAGAAAGGCGAAAGATGCACCATTCGGATTCCGCGACCGTGACCACGGTCGATACGCTTGCCAAGCTTCTCGATGTGTGCGGCGAGCTGCGCGCATCGGAGCAGGTTGACGGGCGTGCCGTGACCGGCTGTTCGTTTGATTCGCGCGCGGTTTCGGCAGGTGACGTGTTCTTTTGCAAGGGCGCTGCCTTTAAGCCTGCGTTTTTGAGCATGGCGCTCGATTCGGGCGCCGTCGCATTTGTGTGCGAGGAGTCGCTGGTCGAGTCTCTGGAGCCGCTGGCGAAAGAGAACGGTGCTGCGATGCTGGTTGTTGATAGCGTACGCACGGCGATGGCGCTGTTGCCGCCCGAGGTCTACGACCGTCCCGACCACGACGTTAAGATCGTGGGCATCACCGGTACCAAGGGAAAGACCACGGCCGCTTTTATGCTCCAGTCCATCATCAAGGCGGCGGGCGAGTCCTGCGGCATGATCGGCTCGGTGAGTACCGACGATGGCATCGAGTGCTACGAGAGCACCAATACTACGCCCGAGGCCCCAGAGGTCTGGCGCCATATCGCCAACTGCCGCACGTCAGGTCGCCAGTCCATGGTCATGGAGGTCTCGAGCCAGGCGCTCAAGTACCAACGCGTCGAGAATCTGCCGTTTGACGTGGCGTGCTTCCTCAACATCGGCCGTGACCACATCTCGCCGATCGAACACCCCACGTTTGAGGATTATTTTGAGAGCAAACTCAGGATCTTTGACCAGGCAAAGACCGCCGTGGTGAATCTGGGCACCGAAGAGGTTGACCGTGTGTTGGAGGCAGCGTCGACGGCCGAGCGCTTGGTGACCGTTGGCGTCGAGCATCCCGAGGCAAGCCTGTGGGCGAGCGATGTGCGCATGGTCGGCTTTAACATCGAGTTTAACCTGCATGGCCTGTGTGCCGACGAGTCCGAGGCGGGGGAGAAGGTCCTGCTGGGCATCGCGGGCGACTTTAACGTGGAAAACGCGCTGGTCGCTATCGCCGCTGCGCGCGAGATCGGCATCGGTATCGAGGCTATCAAGAAGGGCCTCTCCAAACTGCGTGTGCCGGGCCGTATGGAGGTCGTGGAGTCGAAGGACGGCCGCGTGATCTGCGTCGTTGACTACGCTCACAACCAGCTTTCGTTCCGGTCGCTTTTCTCGTCGGTCAAGCGCGCGTTTCCCACTAGTCCAGTCATTGCAGTGTTTGGCGCTGCCGGCGGCAAGGCGCAGGAGCGCCGCGAGCAGCTTCCGCGCGAGGCCGCACCATATTCCGACCTGATGATCTTTGCCAACGAGGACCCGGCTCACGAGGACCCGATGAAGGTCTGTCGCGAGCTTGCCGAGCATGTTCCCGACGATACGCCGAACAAGATCATCCTCGACCGCGAAGCCGCTGTGCATGCGGCGTTCAAGGCGGCGCGCGAGGAGTACGTCAACCCCGATGCTCCCACCATTGTCTTGCTGCTGGCAAAGGGTGACGAGGAGCTCATGCACGTGGGCGACGAGTTCGTGCCCATCGAGAGCGACCTTTCGCTGGCCAATCGCCTGATCGATGTTACCCAGTTTGACTAATGAACCATGATGGCGGCGGCGCCCTGAGTGCGCTGTCGCCATAAGCGTGTTCCCTCAATCAAAACATGCCGTCCAAGTCCAAACCCTTCTACGTAAACGGAGTAACCATGTCCCACAACACCCTGCCGACCGTTGCCGAGCTTTCGGGCGAGATGCGCGAGCGCTTGGCCAAGGTCAAGTACGTCTTTACCGACCTGGATGCCACGATGCTCGCGCCCGGCTCGTGCGTGCTGCGCGACAACGACGGTAACCCCTCGACCAAACTCGTCGAGGCCGTCGTGGCACTTGCCCGCGCTGGTATTCAGGTGGTTCCCACCTCGGGCCGCAACCGTACCATGATCCACGAGGACGCGCGCGTGCTCGGCCTCAACTCCTACATCGGCGAGATGGGCGGCCTGGTCATGTACGACCTCAAAGCCAACGATTGGGAGTATCTGACCGGCGACATGCCTTACGACCCCGCCTGCGGTCTTACTCCGCACCAGGTGATCGAGCAGACCGGCGTGTGCGAGAAGATCCTTGCTCGCTGGCCGCACAAGATCGAGTATCACAACGACATGTCGACCGGCTACAAGTACCGCGAGGTCACCGTCGGCATGCGCGGCGATGTGCCCGACGATGAGGTCCAGGCCATCCTGGACGAGGCCGGCTGCGGTCTGATCTGGGCTTGCAACGGCCATCTGACTCACCTGTCCAAGCCGACGACGCTCGAGCTCGATCGCGTCGAGGACGGCCGCGCCTTCAACATCAATCCGGCGGGTCTCAACAAGGGCGTTGCCATTGCGCGCTTCTGCGAGCACCTAGGGATCGAGCGCGAGGAGACGCTCGCGCTCGGCGACTCCGAGTCCGACTTCTACATGGCCGATTACGTGGGCACGTTCTGCCTGGTCGAGAATGGCCTGACGAGCGCCGGCGCGCCCGAGTTCCTGGCTGCTTGCGAGAACGCTTTCGTTACGCGCGGCAAAATTGTCGACGGTTGGGCGGCGACGGCAGAGCTGCTGGTCGCGGCGCGTTCGTAGCGCGCCGCCGCACTTGGACATGTCTTTTCGAGAGAGACTGGTGAGGTAATGTCCGATATCGAGAATCCGGCAGGCGACACGCGCCCGATTGGCGTGTTCGATTCTGGTTTGGGCGGTCTGACGGTTGCGCGCGCGATTGCGACGGCGCTGCCGCACGAGTCCGTCTACTACTTTGGCGACACCAAGCGCTGCCCCTACGGCACCCGCACCGAGGATGAAGTGCGCTCGTTTGCGTTGCAGGCGGGTCGTTGGCTGTCGAAGCACGACGTCAAGATTATGGTCATCGCCTGCAACACGGCGACCGCTGCGGCCTTGCGTCTGGCCCAGCAGGTGCTCGACGTTCCCGTGATCGGCGTGATCGCGCCGGGTGCCCGTGCGGCAATCAACAGCACGCGTACGCGTCGCGTGGGCGTGCTCGCCACCAACCTCACCATTCGCTCGGGCGCCTACACGCGCGCCATTCAGGATCTAGATGCCGGCGTCGATGTATACGGCTGTCCTGCCTCGAGCTTTGTCGAGGTTGTCGAACACGAGCTCGCCTCGGGCGCGCATCTGCAGGAACAGTGGCTTGAGAACGAGGACATCTTCGATACGCCTGCCGTGCGTGCGCTGGTGGGTGCCACGGTTGAGCCGCTGCGCGACCACGGTATCGATACCGTGGTGCTCGGCTGTACGCACTTCCCGCTGCTGGTGGGTCCCATCCGCCATGCGCTGGGACCCGGGGTGCGCGTGGTGAGCTCCGCCGAGGAGACCACGCGCGAGCTGACCGATATTCTCACGCGCCGCGAGCAGCTGGCGGGCGACGCAGCCGAGCCGCAGCATCGCTTTGCCACCACGTCTGACAACATTGCCGAGTTTGCGGTGGCGGGCAGTTTTATCTTTGGCCAGCCGCTCAAGAGCATTGAGCATGTCGATATCGATGAACTGAAATAGATATAAGGTCACCGACTAAAGGCTCACCTTCACCTTTTGCCGAAAGGATATTTCTATGGAGTACATGCAGGTCAATCGCGCCAACGGCCGCGCCGCCAACGAGTTGCGCCCCGTTAAGCTCACCCGTGGCGTCATGAAGCACGCCCACGGCTCGTGTTTGGCCGAGTTCGGCGACACGCGCGTGCTGTGCGCCGCCACTATCGAGGAGGGCGTGCCGGGCTGGCGAAAGGGAGCTAAGGCCGGCTGGGTGACCGCGGAATACGCCATGCTGCCGGCGTCGACCGGCAAGCGCTGCAAGCGCGAGCACGCCAACCGCAAGGGTCGCTCCATGGAGATCGAGCGCCTCATTGGCCGCAGCCTGCGCACCGTCGTCAACATGAAGGCGCTCGGCGAGTACACCGTCACCGTCGACTGCGATGTGATTCAGGCCGATGGCGGCACGCGTACAGCGAGCATCACCGGCGCCTGGGTGGCGCTGCACGACGCCCTTGCCATGTGGGTCGAGGCGGGCAAGATCGGGCGCATCCCGCTTATCGGCCAGGTGGCTGCCATCTCCATGGGCGTTGTCGACGGCAATACGCTGCTTGACCTCGATTATTCCGAGGACAGCCATGCCGAGGTCGACATGAACCTCGTCGCCACCGACACCGGTGAGATGATCGAGCTCCAGGGCACCGGCGAGCAGGCGCCCTTCGACCGCAAACGCCTCAACGCCCTGCTCGACCTGGGCGACAAGGGTATTGCCGAGCTCATCGAGCTTCAGCGCCAAGCCATCGTCTAACCTGCCAAAAAGGGATGTTTATTTTGGCAGGTTTTATCTGGGAAAACGTCGAAGTATAAGACTGCCGTTGATTGAGAGGGGGGAGGCAGGGGCCCTCGTCGCCCTCGGCGCGGCATTGCTATAGAGACAAGGAGACCACTCATGGCACTTGAGAAGATCGACATCGACACCCTCGACCCGGCGGCGACCATCGTCGTGGCAACCGGAAACGCTCATAAGCTCACCGAGATCGAGGCCATTTTGGGCAAGGTCATGCCCGAGGTACGCTTTGTGGCGCTCGGTCAGCTGGGCGATTTTGAGGACCCCGAGGAAAACGGCACGACGTTTTTGGAGAACGCCATCATCAAGGCGCAGGCTGCGGTCGAGGAGACGGGGCTCATGGCCATTGCCGACGATTCGGGCTTGGTCGTTGATGCCCTGGACGGCGAGCCGGGCGTGTATAGCGCGCGCTATGCGGGCGTGCATGGCGACGATGCCGCCAACAACGCCAAGCTGCTCGTTAACCTGGAAGGCGTGGCCGACGAGGATCGCACCGCGCGTTTTATGAGCGTCGTTGCGCTCATCGACACGGACGGTTTGGTCACCTATGGTGAGGGCGCCTGCGAGGGCACTATCGCACATGAGGGCCGCGGCGATCACGGCTTTGGCTACGACCCGCTGTTCCTGCCGGTCGACACGCCGGGCAAGACCATGGCCGAGCTGACGGCGGACGAGAAGAACGCCATCAGCCATCGATTCCATGCGCTCGAGCACCTATCCGCCAAACTGACGGGCGAGGAGTAGGCCGTGCGCGCGGTGGTGCAGCGCGTGCTCAACGCCGGCGTGACGGTCGACGGCGATTGCGTGGGCCGCATTGGACGCGGCTACCTGGTGCTGCTGGGTGTGGGCCATGGCGACACGCGCGCCGAGGCCGATAAGCTGTGGGGCAAGCTCCGGGGCTTGCGCATTAACGAGGACGATAACGGCAAGACCAACCTGGCACTTGCCGATGTCGACGGCGAGGTTCTCGTGGTGTCGCAGTTCACGCTGTTCGCCGATTGCCGTCACGGCCGCCGTCCATCGTTTACGGATGCCGGCGCCCCCGATGTCGCCAACGAGCTCTACGAGTACTTCCTGACGCTTGTGCGCGAGGACGTCGAGCACGTAGCGCATGGCATCTTCGGCGCCGACATGAAGGTCGACCTCGTCAACGACGGTCCATTCACCATCGTTCTGGACACAGACAATCTGTAAGTAGTCAATTTTGGACGGGGATTTTTTAGCTACTTGCGTATGGCGGTAGCAGGGTGCTATAGTATTAGAGTTTTGTCTATCTTAGGGGTATTATCCCCTTTTTGAATTGCACCTTCTGGAGGCCCTGTTCATGGAAGAGATGGAAGTCAATCACGTCGACGACATCCACGAGAAGCTGACCGATATGGTGGGCGATCGCGTTAAGGTGAAGGCCAACATGGGCCGCACCCGCGTCGTCGAGCGCATGGGCACCATCAAGAGCGTCCATCCGGCAGTCTTTATCGTCGAGGTCGACGAGCGCCGTGGCCGCAAGTCGCGTCAGTCCTACCAGTATATTGATGTTCTCACCGGCCAGGTCGAGCTGTTCGACCCCGAGAGCGGCGAGCACATTTTTACCCCGCTCGGCAATCAGCTCGAGGAGCACTAGCGGTGACCGATTGGTCCCTGACCCTTTCCGCGCCGGCAAAGATCAACCTCTATCTGGGGGTTCATACCGAGCGTGACGACCGCGGCTACCATAAGGTCGATTCCCTGATGGCAGCCGTCGGTCTTGCCGATATCGTGACGGTCGCCCCGGCGCAGGATCTGACCGTCCAGACGGTTCCGGCATCCGACTTTCCCATGCAAAAGAATACGGCGTATCGTGCGGCCGCTGCTATGGCCGAGCATTACGGTCGTGAAGCCAATGTCTGCATCACGATCGAGAAGCGCATCCCGTTGTGTGCCGGCCTGGGCGGTCCCTCGACGGATGCCGCGGCGGTCATTGTCGCCTTAGCGGAGCTCTGGGGCGTCGATCGCAGCGATCCCGCGCTGGATGACATCGCGCGCGGCATTGGCGCCGACGTGCCGTTCTTTTTGCATGCCAGCCCTGCATTTTACGTGGGTGGGGGAGACGTGCTGGCAACCGAGTACCCCGCACTGCCCGCGACACCCGTCGTGCTGGTCAAGCCACGCGAGGCAAGTGTTTCAACAATTGAAGCCTATCGACGTTTTGACGAGGCCCCAGCGCCTGCGGACAAGCCCGGAGCGATCGCATCTGCCCTTCGCTCGGGAGACGCAGAGGCGGCCTACGCGCTCGTCCACAACAACCTGGGAGTCATTTCCGCGCAAATGGAGCCGCGGATTCAAACGGTGCTCGACTGGCTTCGTTCACAGGACGGTACCATTACCGCAAACGTGTGCGGTTCGGGTGCCTGCTCGTTTGCTCTCTGCGATACCGCCGCCACGGCAGTCAATCTTGCGGAAGCTGCCCAGCAAAATGGCTGGTGGGCTTATGCAACGGAGCTCGTTTCCGACACGGTTCGCATTGAAGCGCCAAAGAAATAAAAATTTCTCTGGCACGCGGCGAAAATCTTTGTTACTATAGTCGAGCTAACGGGTTGTGGCTCAGTTTGGTAGAGCACTGCGTTCGGGACGCAGGGGTCGCTGGTTCAAATCCAGTCAACCCGACCAGAGCATGAGGAGGGATCGCTTCTTGCGGTCCCTTTTTTTAGCTATTGTTGTGATACCGCGACACCCGCGGTATACTCATTCGAGCTTGTCTCGCTGTATTGTGGAGGTCTACATGTTTGGACTGAGGGCTCCTGAGCTCATCATCATTCTCGTTGTTGTCCTGATTATCTTCGGGCCCAAGAACCTGCCGAAGCTCGGCAAGTCCCTCGGCTCTACCGTCAAGAATATCCGCGAGGGTATGGAGGGCGACGATAAGGGCGAAACCAAGCAGGCCGAGGACGTTGTGGTCGAGGAGTCCAAGGAGGACAAGGAGATCGCAGAGCTCGAGGCCAAGCTCGCTGCTGCTAAGCAAAAGAAGGCAGAGGACAGCGACGCGGACGCAGAGTAGTCCCATCCCTTTGGGGTGAGCACCTGACCGGCTTGCCCGCAGGCTAGCCGGTCTTTTTCGTTTTGTTGACAGTTGATCGTTACATCATAGTTGGGGAGATATCCGTATGGACGCAAGCCAGATCGTACTGACCGCTGAGGGCCGCCAGAAGCTCGTCGAGGAGCTCGCTTGGCGTGAGGGCGATTACGCCAAGGAGATCGTCGAGGACATCAAGGAAGCCCGCGCGTTCGGCGACCTTTCGGAGAACTCCGAGTACGACGCCGCCAAGGACAAGCAGGCCCAGAATGCTGCTCGCATTGCCGAGATTCAGGCCATCCTCGCCAACGCTCAGGTTGCTGCCACCACGGGCGATCTGACCGTCTCCATCGGTTCCACCGTTTCTCTGATCGATCCCAACGGTGAGGTCATGGAAGTCACGCTCGTCGGTACCACCGAGACCAACTCGCTCGAGCACAAGATCTCCAACGAGTCTCCGGTCGGCCACGCCATCATTGGTCACGGCGAGGGCGACTCCGTCGAGGTCGTTACGCCTTCCGGCAAGACCCGCATCTACACCATCGCCAAGATCGCACGCTAGACCACGGTCCCGCGTAAAGGTATGTTTTCGCTCCCTGGGACCGAATCCTGGGGAGCGTTTTAGTTTGAGGAGCTAACTATGGCAGAGAACCAGAACGCCGCCGAGCAGGCATCGACGCTCAACGACGAGCGCGCCACGCGCCTGGCCAAGCGCGCCGCCCTGTTCGAGGCGGGCCAGAACCCCTATCCCGAGCACTCCGAGATTGAGGACTACGTCGTCGACATCGAGACTAAGTACGCCGAGCTCACCGATGGCGAGGACACCGAGGACGTCGTGAAGATCGGCGGCCGTGTGGTCGCCAAGCGCGGTCAGGGCAAGATCATGTTCATTGTCGTGCGCGACGCGACCGGCGAGATCCAGCTGTTCTGCCGCATCAACGATATGGACGAGGCCGCCTGGAATACGCTCAAGGCCCTCGACCTTGGCGATATCCTTGGCGTGACCGGCGTGGTCGTGCGCACCAAGCGTGGCCAGCTTTCCGTTGCCCCCAAGAGCGCGACGCTGCTGTCCAAGGCCGTTCGCCCGCTGCCCGAGAAGTTTCACGGTCTCTCCGACAAGGAGACCCGCTATCGTCAGCGTTATGTCGACCTGATCGCCAACGACGACGTTCGCGAGACCTTCCGCAAGCGCTCGCAGATCCTCTCCACGTTCCGCCGCTTTATGGAGTCCGATGGCTACATGGAGGTCGAGACTCCTATCCTGCAGACCATCCAGGGCGGAGCTACTGCCAAGCCGTTCATCACGCACTTCAACGCGCTCGATCAGGAGTGCTACCTGCGTATCGCCACCGAGCTGCACCTCAAGCGCTGCATCGTCGGAGGCTTTGAGCGCGTTTTCGAGATCGGCCGCATCTTCCGCAACGAGGGTATGGACCTCACCCACAACCCCGAGTTCACCACGATGGAGGCTTACCGCGCCTTCTCCGATCTCGAGGGCATGAAGGCGCTCGCCCAGGGTGTCATTAAGGCCGCTAACAAGGCTATCGGCAACCCCGAGGTTATTGAGTACCAGGGCCAGACCATCGACCTTTCTGGTGAGTGGGCAAGCCGTTCCATGACCGATATCGTCTCTGACGTGATTGGTAAGCAGGTCACCATCGACACGCCGGTTGAGGAGCTTGCTGCCGCCGCACGCGAGAAGGGCCTGGAGATTAAGCCCGAGTGGACCGCCGGCAAGATCATCGCCGAGATCTATGACGAGCTGGGCGAGGACACCATCGTCAACCCCACCTTCGTGTGCGATTACCCCATCGAGGTTAGCCCGCTTGCCAAGCGCTTTGAGGATGATCCGCGCCTGACCCATCGCTTTGAGCTGGTCATCGCCGGTCACGAGTACGCCAACGCGTTCTCCGAGCTCAACGACCCGGTCGACCAGGCCGAGCGCTTCGCTGCCCAGATGGCCGAGAAGGCCGGTGGCGACGATGAGGCCATGGAGTACGACGAGGATTACGTGCGTGCCCTCGAGTACGGTATGCCTCCCGCGGGTGGCATCGGCATCGGTATCGACCGCGTGGTCATGCTGCTCACCAACCAGGCTTCCATCCGCGACGTGCTGCTGTTCCCGCACATGAAGCCCGAGAAGGGTTTCCAGTCCGGTGCCGCTGCTGCCAAAGCTGCCGAGGCCGGCAACACCGCGAGCCCCTTCGTCAAGCCGCTCAAGCCCACGGTTGATTATTCCAAGATTGCCGTCGAGCCGCTGTTTGAGGAGTTCGTCGACTTTGATACCTTCTCCAAGAGCGACTTCCGCGCCGTGAAGGTCAAGGCATGCGAGGCCGTCAAGAAGTCCAAGAAGCTGCTGAACTTTACGCTCGATGACGGCACCGGCACCGACCGCACCATCCTCTCCGGCATTCACGATTATTACGAGCCCGAGGATCTGGTCGGCAAGACCCTGCTCGCCATCACCAACCTGCCTCCGCGCAAGATGATGGGCATCCCCAGCTGTGGCATGCTCATCAGCGCCATCCACGAGGAGGAGGGCGAGGAGCGCCTCAACCTGATTCAGCTCGACGCTTCCATCCCTGCCGGCGCAAAGATGTACTAACTAGTTACGCGGTTCTACGAACCGCGTAACGGCTCGACGCTGCAAGCCCGCCAGAGCGGCAATCTGCCTTTCAACTTCGGCGGCATGACCAGAAGGTCAATGCCGCCTTGTTTCAAGGCACCTTGCTCACTCTGGCGGGCTTTCGCTGTCGTTGCCAGGGCATCGGCGTTGCCTTGGCTGTCAAGCTGGACGCCGCTCGCTGTCCGTCCTCTGCCTGCGGCGTTGCCCTGGTTGGCACTTAGGGACGTTCCTCTTGTGCCGGCACTTGGGGACGGTCCTAGCCGCCTGGGGTCTACCGGCGCATTGGGGGTTTACGCCTTCCATGCATGACAGTCGTCTCTTTTATGTTTCCTTTAGCCGTCGCTGCCTAGGATGGGGGTTAGTCGGTAGGAAGGGAGCGTCTATATGAACGACGCGAGCGATCGTGCAATCGAAGAGGACATGCTCGATCAGTTCAATTACTTTGACGATGAGGACGAGGAGCTGATCGATCGTCGCGAGCCGGCGTCGCTCGATGCTTTCGACCTTGTTGATGAAGGGCCCGACGAGGACGAGGTCGAATCGACGGAACCCCCACAGCCTTCGCGCCATGATTCGTTGCTCTCAAGAGTCCCTCTGCACCACGGTGTTCGTGCCGGCGCCCTCCATATGAAAACCGACTGGTGCCAGATCGTGACGGCAGGCGGTGAGCTTGCCGTCGATGCGCCGCTCACCGATAAATCATCCATCATTTGCCGCACCGGTATGCTTATGCTCGCGAGCGGAACGGGTGCCTGGCGTGTACGCGATACCATGAATCGCGTCGCCGCTGTACTCGGTGTCACCATCCACGTTGACTTAAGTCTCCTGTCGTTTGAGTGTACTTGTATCGAAGATGGTCACTGCTTTAACGAGGTCGTCAGCCTACCCACAACGGGGGTCAATACTCATCGCATATGGATGATGGAGAGCTTCTTAAAGGAAATCGAGGTTTACGGGCGCCGGTTTACCGTGCATGAGTACCACGAGATGCTCAAGACCGTTGAGAGTTCAAAACCCGATTACACTCCCTGGCAACAGGGCATTGCGGCGGCCTGTGCTTGCGGCGCCTTTGTCTTTTTGCTCGGCGGCGGCCCTATCGAGATGGCCTGTGCATTTGTGGGCGCTGGTGTCGGCAACTTTGCGCGCTCCCATATTCTCAAGCAGGGCCTTGGCCAGTTTAGCGCGCTGACGATCGGCGTTGCACTCGCTTGCGTCTCGTATCTGCTGGCATTGCTTGGCCTTGGCCAGGTCATACCGGGGGCAATGTCGCACCAAGAAGGCTATATCGGCGCCATGCTCTTTGTGATCCCCGGCTTTCCTCTCATTACGGCAGGCCTCGACATCGCTAAGCTCGACATGCGAAGCGGCATTGAGCGTCTTTCGTATGCTGTGTCGATTATTGTGATGGCGACCCTCGTAGGCTGGATGGTTGCCGAGTGTGTGGGGCTGGCGCCGGATGATTTTGCCCCGCTCGGCCTCTCACCGTTGGCTCTTACACTCTTGCGTATTGTGATGAGCTTTGTCGGAGTATTTGGCTTCTCGGTTATGTTCAACAGTCCGGTAAAGATGGCAGCGGCGGCAGGGCTCATCGGCGCCGTGTCTAATACCTTGCGCCTTACGCTCGTTGATGCGCCGACGCTGTTTCCCTTCCTGGGTCTGAGCGTGGGTATGCCTCCCGAGGCAGCAGCGTTTATCGGCGCGCTGGTATCGGGACTGCTCGCGAGCTTAGCCGAAATCAAGCTCACCTACCCACGCATCGCCCTCACGGTGCCGTCGATTGTCATTATGGTGCCGGGCTTGTATCTGTATCGCTCGATGTATTACATGTGCACCTTCGACACGGTCAATATGCTCGGCTGGTTTGTGCGTGCAGTGCTCATCGTGGCGTTTCTGCCCGTTGGTCTGGGTGTGGCGCGTACGCTCACCGACCCTCGCTGGCGCCACACCAGCTAATTGGCGCAAGGAGGACAGGTTGCTTTGCACCAAATGAGTTGCGGTGAAATAGGGACTGAATTGCTGTTTAAAGGGTCAAAACAGTCCGTATTCCACCGCAACTTATGGGGCCGGGGGATTATTGGCGCCCTGCATCTTCATAAACTCAACGCTTACGAAGCACGTGCTTTTCGTGCTAGGCTGGTTCCACCACATAAGTAGTCGCAGACGCACGTACCACGGGCGGGCGAGATGAAGTCCCAACAGCTCCATCTCGCCCGCCCGTTTTTGTTGTGCGCCGCGGCGCAACACAGAAAGGACCATGCCCTTTATGCCTATCAACAAACGAGAGAGCCTGCTGTTCACCTTTATCATGTGCTTTTGCATGGTGCTCTGGATGAGTATCTACAACGTTGCCCTGCAGCATGGGGCCATCAGCGGCGAGGTTGTTGCCGCCGCGTGGCTCGGCTTCCCCGTTGCCTACATTTTTGCCATGTGCTGCGACTGGTTTGTTGTCAGCCCCCTTGCCAAGGGTTTCGCATTTAAATTCCTGGTCACGCCGGGCAAGAGCTCGCCGCTTGCCATGACGCTTGCCGTCAGCTCCTGCATGGTCGTTCCCATGGTCATCATCATGTCGCTCTACGGCGCGTGCGAAGGCCTGTTCCATATGCCCGGCGGCCCGCTTGCCAATTTGCAGGCGCTGCCGATGATGTGGCTCGTCAACATTCCGCGCAACTTTATCATGGCTCTTCCTTGGAACCTGCTGGTGGCTGGTCCGGTTGCTCGCTTTGTCTTCCGCCGCGCCTTCCCCATGGGCACGGTCTTTGCCGGGCCGCACATGGAGCTCGTGCACATGCCGGGTGCTCCCGCTGCCGATGCCGTCAATGACGTTGCCGAAGGTATTAACGTCGAGCCCGCCTGCTAGACGGCAGCGCAAAACCAAACCGTCAAGCGGACCAGAGCGATTCCTTTTTTGTAGACGTTGTCGCGCGGCTACGGGTGGGAAAGGTCCCAACGGTTAACATGTACTCCATATGGGTAAAGAGACCAAAGCGCTGCCGCGGGGCGGCGCTTTGCGTTTGAAAAAACTAGCTCGTCTAAGAGGAACTAGCATGTTAGACCGTTTTACCGATCGCGCGCGCAAGGTCATGTCCATGGCCAAGCAAGAGGCGCTCGATCTTCATTCAAATAAGGTGGGTACCGAGCACCTGCTGCTCGCGCTCGCCAAGGAGGACGAGGGCATTGCCGCCGAGGCACTGCGTTCGCTCGACATCTCCTACGATGACATCATGGATACCCTCAAAGAGGTCCAGACCACGGTCCCCGAGCCCAGCGAGGAGACCGAGGCCGCTAAGCTCGCCTTTACGCCGCTCGTCATCAGCGTGATGGAGCGCTCCTTCCGCGTGGCACGTGAGAACAACCAGACCTACGTGTCGACCGAGCACCTGCTCATCGGTATCGTCGAAGAGGGCAACGGCATGGCC
The DNA here is from genome assembly GCA_900550415.1 of uncultured Collinsella sp. Classification (GTDB taxonomy): domain Bacteria; phylum Actinomycetota; class Coriobacteriia; order Coriobacteriales; family Coriobacteriaceae; genus Collinsella. The sequence continues at coordinate 6,775 of URSO01000034.1, read as the reverse complement.
ATGGACATCCTCATGCGCTTGGGTGTGTCGTCCGCCTCCATCAAAAAGGCTATCGAGAAACTCACCGCCAAGGACCAGGACAAGAAGCGTCCGCTCGCCGGCGCCGGTGCTGGTCGTCCCGGTGCGGGCCTGCCGTTCTTTAGCGGCTCGGATGCCTCTCAGCAAAAGGGGAGTGGCACCGATACGCTTAAGCAGTTCGCGACCAACCTCACGCAGAAGGCGCGCGACGGCGAGCTCGACCCTGTAATTGGTCGCGAAAAGGAAGTCCAGCGTATGATGGAAATTCTTTCGCGCCGCACCAAGAACAACCCGCTTATCCTGGGCGACCCCGGCGTGGGCAAGACGGCCATCGTCGAGGGCCTGGCACAGCAAGTCGCTGCCGGCAATGTGCCCGAGAACCTTATGAACCAGAACATCTGGACGCTTGACCTGCCGGGTCTTGTCGCGGGCGCCAAGTATCGCGGTGAGTTTGAGGAGCGCCTCAAGAACGTGATCCAGGAGGCGACCGAGGCCGACGACGTCATTCTGTTTATCGACGAGATGCACACCATCATCGGTGCCGGTTCTGCCGAGGGGTCCATCGATGCAAGCTCCATGCTCAAGCCCGTGCTCGCGCGTGGTGCCTTCCAGATTATCGGCGCCACCACGGCCGAGGAATTCCGCAAGTACCTCACCAAGGACCCAGCCTTCGAGCGTCGCTTCCAGACCATCGATGTCGAGGAGCCGAGCGTCGAGGACACGGTCAAGATCCTGACTGCGCTCAAGCCGCGCTACGAGGAGCACCACCACGTGCGTTACACGCAGGGTGCCATCGAGGCCGCTGCGAACCTCTCCAACCGCTACATTCAGGATCGCTTCCTGCCCGATAAGGCCATCGACCTCATTGACGAGGCCGGTGCCCGCGCTCGCATCGCCGCGAATCGCGCACCCGAGCCGGTGCGCGAGGCCGAGCATCGCATCGAGGAACTCAAGGCTGCCGCACAGGAGGCTACCGAGAGCGACGACATGAACAAGGCCGCCGAGATCACCGAGCAGCAGAAGGCCGCCGAGATTGAACTCGCCGAAGCCAAGGCCGCCTGGACCGCTGAGCTCGACGCCAGCCCGCTCACCATCGACGTGAGTCAGATTGCCGACATCGTGTCCGTGACCTCTGGCGTGCCGGTTTCCTCGCTCACCGAGAGCGAGAGCCGTCGCCTGCTGCAGACCGAAAGTGTGCTCAAGACCCGCATTATCGGCCAGGACGAGGCCGTCGAGGCCGTCGCCAAGGCCGTGCGCCGCAGCCGTTCGCCGCTCAAGGACCCGCGTCGCCCCGGCGGCAGCTTTATCTTCCTGGGTCCCACCGGCACAGGCAAGACCGAGCTCGCCAAGACGCTCGCCGAGTACCTCTTTGGCAGCAAGGACGCGCTCATCAGCTTCGACATGTCGGAGTTCGGCAGCGAGTTCGAGGTCTCCAAGCTTATCGGTAGCCCTCCGGGTTACGTGGGTCACGACGAGGGCGGTCAGCTTACCAAGGCCGTTCGTCGTCACCCGTATTCGGTCGTGCTGTTCGACGAGATCGAGAAGGCGCACCCCGACATCTTCAACATCCTGCTGCAGGTGCTGGAGGAGGGCCGCCTGACTGATAGCCAGGGCAAGACGGTCGACTTCCGCAATACCGTGATCATCATGACGTCCAACGTGGGCGCCCGCGAGATTGCGCAGGATGCGAGCGTGGGCTTTGGCACCACCGGCGAGCAGGGTCTCACGTCGAGCGAGATCCGCGGCCGCGCGATGGGCGAGCTCAAGCGCCTGTTCCGCCCCGAGCTGCTCAACCGCATCGACGACATCGTGGTGTTCCAGAAGCTCTCGGGCGAGAACCTGACCAAGATCGCTCACCTGCTGGTGGACGATCTGCGCCAGCGCCTGATTGCCAACGGCATGAACATCAAGCTCACCGATGCGGCCTATGACAAGATCGTGGCCGAGGGCACCGACCTCACCAACGGTGCGCGTCCGCTGCGCCGTGCTATTCAAAAGCTCATCGAGGACCCGCTGTCCGAGGAGCTTCTGGCCGGCGAGTGGGGTGAGGGCGATACCGTCCTGTGCGACGTGGCCGATGGCAAGTTTGTCTTTAGCCATGGCACGGGCGAGATCCCGGCACCGCGTCCGGCGGGCACGCTCGGTGGCGATACCGCCCCGGCGGCACCGCACACCGGCAACGCCGCGCCCGTGAGCGGCGGCGTGACCTCGGGCCCCGGCGGTATGATGCAAGCCGGCTCTGGTGCGCTGTAGGGATTAAACATACCTTGTATAACGGGGGCGTTTCCGATAAGGAAGCGCCCTCATTTCTATTGAAATGCGCTTCAATCTGCCGTGCTATACTAAAATCGAGATTTAGTATAGCAAAGGAGCTGATATGCCTACGTCAATACTCGACACGCGGCCAGTTCAGATGAACGTGCGTATAGATCGCCAGCTCAAAGAGGCGGGAGACGCCGTCCTGACTCATATTGGCATGACGCCGTCACAAGCCGTTCGGACACTTTGGGAGTATCTGGTCGTTAACGGACGCATGCCCTCGAAGGGAGACGCGGCGGCTCCGGTTTCTGACGGAGTGGAGCCCCAGCGCATGGAGTCAAGGGCCGCGCAAGGCAGCCATATCGTTCGCGATTCGTGCCTCAAATACGGCATCCCCATCCCTGAGTTCTCGGGAGACTATGACGACCTCTATGAGGAGGCCATGGCGGAGCGCTATCCCGAATGGGTGGAACTATGAGCACAGAAGGCGTCCTCAAGCTGTTAATCGATACCAACGTATGGATGGATTATTTTTCTGGCAGGTCCGACCGTACGGCAAATGTCGTCCATCTGATCGAGATTGCCGACGCCTCGGAGCGGATTGCCCTGTTTGCCTCGTCGCTTTCGGTCAAAGACGTTTCATATCTTGTCTCGGCGGCAATCAAGCAGGAGTGCCGAAGAAAGACTGGCTCACTGAGCGATAACGCCATTGCGGCGGCAGACGAAACGGCCTGGGCATGCGTTCGACAGATGCGCGAGCTAGCCCTCATCGCCCCGGTCGGTGCAGACGAGGTCTTCGACTCCTTTGTGTTCAAGTACCACCACAATGACTTTGAGGACGACCTGATGCTGGGCGTCGCCAATCGCATTGATGCCGATTACGTCGTGACGGAGGACAAGAATCTTATTAAACATACCAATGGTGTATGCATTAACGTTCAACAGGCGTTGAGGTTGATTGAAGGGTCCAACGTCCCTTCGGCACTGCCCGTCTAAGCTGCTTTACCTTGATAAAGTGGCGTTTCCTCACCGTTAGCCGATGATGCAAGGGCGCTCGGCGTTTTCGACTGGTTTATGCACGCAAAGTCTGGGAATATACAAGTCGCATATCTTACTGTCTAACCAGTTGCGCCAAGGAGGCACCATGGACTACAAGATTACCGGCTACGAGCCCGCTCAGCTGTTCCATTTCTTTGAGGAGGTCAGCGCGATCCCCCGTGGGTCTGGCAACGAGAAGGGCATCAGCGATTTCCTGGTTGCGTTTGCCAAGGAGCGCGGCCTCGACGTGTATCAGGACGAGGTCTACAACGTCATCATTCGCAAGCCCGCATCTGCCGGTGCCGAGAATGCCCCGACCGTGATGCTGCAGGGCCACATCGATATGGTGTGCGACAAGTTGGGCTCCGTTGAGCACGACTTTACGACCGACGGTATCGACCTGGTCGTCAAGGACGGCGTCCTCACCGCTAACGGCACCACCCTGGGCGCCGACAACGGCATTGCTGTCGCTCTGATGCTTACCGTGCTCAACGACGATTCGATTGCTCATCCGGCCCTCGAGTGCGTGTTCACCACCGACGAGGAGACTGGTCTGGTTGGCGCTGAGACGCTCGACAAGTCCCAGATCAGCGCCCGCACCATGATTAACCTTGACTCCGAGGAAGAGGGCGTTGCCACCGTCAGCTGCGCCGGCGGCGTCGTCGTTACCTACACCTGCCCCATCGCGCGCGAGCACAAGACCGGTAGCACCCTCACGCTCGACATCTCCGGCCTGCTGGGCGGCCACTCCGGCAGCGATATCCACCTGGAGCGCGGCAACGGCAACCTCATCATGGCCCGCATCATCGACCGCCTGATGGTTGCCGGCGAGCCCGCCATCGTGAGCTTTAACGGCGGCACCAAGGACAACGCCATCAACCGTGAGTGCAAGGCTGTTCTGGTCTATGCCGACCACGCTGCCGCCGAGGCCGCGGCCCAGATCGCAAAGGACATCATCGCCGACGTCACTGCCGAGCTCGAGGTCTTCGACCCCGGCTTTACCTGCACCGTCGAGATTGCCGACGACGCCGAGGTCGAGGCCATGGACCAGAAGTCCGCGCTTGCCCTCATCCGCGCCCTGCGTCTTGCCCCTAACGGCGTGATTCGCCGCAACGTCGCCACCGACGGCTCCGTCGAGGTTTCCTCCAACATCGGTGTGGTTGCCACCTCTGACGACGAGGTTAAGATCATGCTTTCCCCGCGCTCCTCGATCACCTCGCTGCAGAACGAGTTCAAGGATCGTTTGCAGACGCTTGCCGATGTCCTGGGCTTCGACGCCAAGTTTGAGTTCGAGTATCCCGGCTGGAGCTATGCCGAACATTCGCCGGTCCGCGACGTCTTTGTCGAGAGCTATCGCGAGCTCTTTGGCTCCGAGCTGCGCATCGAGTCCATTCACGCCGGCCTTGAGTGCGGCCTGTTTGCCGAGGCCCTGCACGGCCTGGACGCCATCGCCGTGGGCCCGACGCTCTCCGATGTCCACACCCCGGACGAGAGCATGGAGCTCGCTTCTGCCGAGCGCTTCTACGAGCTGCTCATCGACGTGCTCAAGCGCCTCGCCGCGTAAAGGTTGCGCTAGCAGCAGCCCGAGCCACGTGCTAGCGGATTGCAAATGACATTACGAGAGGGGGGCACCCGAGCTTTTGCGACGGGTGCCCCCTCTCTTCTTCTGGGAAATAGGAAATTGCGGGCGTCTAGCCCATATCCGCCTTGATGAGGTCGAGGGTGCGCTGGCAGTTTTCGCGGACGGGGCCGAGCATATGCTCGCGTAGGTCCGCCATGCCGGGCAGGTCGGCGTATTCGTCCATGACTTCTTCCATGCAAATGGGTACCTCGTAGGCGAGGTCCATCATGGTCGCAAAACAAAACTTCTCGGATAGCCCGGCATCGGTGAGCGCCGCCTCCAGCGCGGGGCCGCCCATACCGTGGTATCGGCGGATCGCGTTGGGCCCGATGCGCCCCACACGGCTTTCTCCGCCAACGCTCATGGCAAGGCGCGCCCGACGTCGCATGCGCTCATATGCCAAACCCGATGCCACGTCGTACATGGGTGCGAGCGCCGCGTTTGTGCCTTTGCCTAGGATGAGCGAGTAATTCTTAGCGTGTGCATCGGGCGCTCCGATAATGGCGTTATAGAACAACATATAGGTAAAAAGCACAAGATTCATATGGTGGGGGACCGTGCTGATCAGTCGTTCTTGAATGTCTCGCGTTGTTGGCCCTCCATCGGCGGTGTATTTCTGGCTCGGCAATACACCGAGTGCCTGGCAAAAGTCCTCTTGATGCAGCCTTTCGACACTTCCGCTGCTATTGACCCTTCTGTCGTAGCGCTCAACGATGAGTGCGGCTTCGTCTTCAAATGTGCAATAGGAGACGTTGGCGGTTGGAATGCCAACACGCTGAGCCGTTTTCATGCAGACGAATTCGTTTAAGGCCTGATGTTTGAACCCAACGACACCATTTTTGAAGATATGGGTAGTGGGGGACGACCCTAGACATTCGCACCATTGGCCGTCATGCCAGGCTAGTGCAAATTTGCCTTGGTTGCCGCCCAGGGACCAGCTTTCGTTGGAGCCCATCCATGTTTCACTTTCGTCATCGCGAATTGCTTTGAGTCTGCGAGCAATTTGAGAATTGGTAAGCGGGCGGTATGTCGAGATTCTGCTGTGGGCAGCATCTAATTGATCGATTTGACAAAACTGAACGGCGCCCGCGCAGTCAAGACCGATATGACGCAAGAGGGCGACAGGGTTATTGGAAGCAACGTCATACTCGGCGGCAATAGCGCGCCGCTGCTCTTGACTGTCAGGCAAAAGGCCAAATAAGAACGGGCGGACGATGCTATGACTATACGTGCGATTGGAAAGCGGCATTGTAAGCGATAGCGGTGCCCCGCAATAGGTTGGAGCGTACGCAAAGCTGCAGAGTCCTTGCTTGTCTTGTCGGAGTGTGCCGGCGATTTCGCCACAAATGAGGGTCGTAAGTTCCATCACTGCCATTTATTTCACAACCTTACACCCAAAGGAGAGATTCGAAGTGCTGGAAAGGCCTTGCTCGGCTGCGATTTGGGCCAGCAAGGCACCGTAGGAGGATGGCGTTCCTTGTCGAGGAGGCCGTCTGCCTACGTTTGGCTTTGGCAGGGTATTTGAGCTTGCGATAGGGAGGTCTGCTGCCGTCGTTGGTTGTTCGGTGTGTGATGCGATGGAGTCGTTATTGATTTGCACAAAGAGACCTATGCCGAGTGCGTTAAAGACGGTCAGCAACTTGTCGAGTCGAATGCCGGTGGCGTCTCCTAGCTCGAGCGATGCGAGCAGGCGCTCCGAAACACCGGCCTTTTTGGCGAGGGCGGCACGGGTGAAACCCTGAGTCTCGCGTGCCTGGCGCACGTAGATGCCAGCTTGGCGCGGTGTGGTGATGGGAAGGTTATCCACGGCGATCTCCTAACGTGCAGAATTTTGCATAT
>URSO01000033.1 GCA_900550415.1 uncultured Collinsella sp. | reverse complement strand
AACAGGTCGGCGCGGCAATACCATGCTCGGATAATTTCCCGGTCATAGCAGGGCGCCAGAAAGAATACCTTGTCGCCCAGACACAGTTCCTCGGCATAGGCACGGCTGCCCAGTACGTCGCCGCCTAGCGCCGCCTCATCGGCAGCCGTCAGGTTAGCGGCACGGCGCTCGGCAGTCGCCCGTTCGTCTGCCAGCGCGGCCTCGGCCTTGCGTGCCTCCTCGACCTCATCGTTCCAAGGCAGCTCAACACGCTGACGGGCAGCAGCCTCGGGGCTCAGCACCTCGGCATCCAGATAATTGAGGACTTCCTCGACGAGCATCTCGGTTTCGGGGCGCGGAATGAGCACACCGGGAGCGCACGCGACGTCAATCATGCGAAACTGCGTGCTGCCGGTAATGTACTGTAGCGGCTCGCCTTTGGCGCGACGAACGACGGCCGCATGCATGGTCTCGAGCTGGGCCGCGTTAAGCGTCTCGTCCATGCGCATATATAAGTCGATGCGCGCCAGACCCGTAGCTGCGCACAGCAGCCACTCGGCAGAAAGACGGGGGTGCTCCTCGCCGCGCTCGGCTAGGTACTCCTTGGTCCACTCGAGACAACGCTTGATGGTCCAGATCTCGTTTGCCATGGGGCCCTCCCCTCTTAAGCGCCGGACGGCGCGCGAATGTCGGAGCAGATTGTACGCGAGGCCAGCGCTTGGCAAGGGACGATTGAAGGCGATTATCGATAATCAGCCCAGAATTTTGCTTGGAGCCTGCCTAGAGCGTTCATTCGTCGACGTCTAAATCTGCATCCGTCAAGCTTTTGGCAAGGTTGCCCCAAAACTGACCAATATCTAACCAAGAACTTGCCAAATCACTTGACGCGCGACGCATCAAAAATCGCCCCGCGACTTCTTGGACGATTTTTCGAGCAATATTTTCGATAGCGGACTTATGCCGTCAATTGCCTTAAGCAGGTAAGCAGCTCAAATGACATCACAGCCGACTGAATAAAATATCAAGGCAATGTCACCAATGACTCCCTACGGATCATTTGACAACCAAGGAAACGCCGATGTTTTGGCAATGTCAGCGAGCGACGTCCAGGGCGAACAAGTTGGCATGAAAAAGGCAAGGCATTGACCTTCTGGTCATGCCTTGCCTTTTGAATGACAAATTGTCGCCCTGGGCGGCGCGCAGCGTCAACCGGTCCGCCGTTCGGTAGAACGGCGGAACTTAAACGGCCTGTGCCAGCTTCTCGGCTCGCTCGGCGGCGGCGAGTGCCTCGATGACGGTGCCGAGCTGGTCGCCCAGGAGGACGCCGTTGTAGGTGGAGTTGAAACCGATGCGGTGATCGGTCACGCGGTCCTGGGGCTGGTTGTAGGTACGAATCTTCTCGGAACGGTTGCCGTGGCCGATCTGGCTCTGGCGCTCGGCACCGAGCTCAGCCTGCTGCTTCTCGAGCTCCATCTCGTACAGACGGGCGCGCAGCATCTGCATGCAGACCTCGCGGTTCTGAATCTGGGAGCGCTGCTCCTGCGACTGCACCACGGTGTTGGTGGGCAGGTGGGTGATGCGCACGGCGGAGTAGGTGGTGTTAACGCACTGACCGCCAGGGCCGGAGGCACAGTAGGTGTCGATGCGCAGGTCGGACTGGTTGATCTGAACGTCGATTTCCTCGGCCTCGGGAAGTACGGCGACGGTCGCCGTGGAGGTCTGGATACGGCCCTGGGACTCGGTCTTGGGAACGCGCTGGACGCGGTGCACGCCGGACTCGAACTTCATGACGGAGTAGACGCGGTCGCCCTCGACCTTGAACTCGATAGACTTAAAGCCGCCGGCCTCGCTGGGGCTGGAGTCGAGCACGGTGGTCTTCCAGCCGCGCGACTCGCAGAAGCGCTGATACATCTTGTACAGATCGCCGGCAAAGATGGCCGCCTCGTCGCCACCGGCGGCGGAGCGAATCTCGACGATGGTGTTCTTGTCGTCGTTGGGGTCGCTCGGGATGAGCATGTACTTAATGTCTTCCTCGAGCTGGGGAAGCTTGGCCTCGTTTTCGGAGATGTCCATCTGGAGCATCTCCTTCTCATCGGCATCGGTAGTATCGTGGAGCATTTCCTTGGCAGCCTCGATGTCATCAAGCGCGCCGATGTACTCGCGCGAGGCGGCGATGAGGTCGGACTGGTGCGCGTACTCCTTGTTGAGACGCGTGAACTCCTTGATATCGGAGGCGACGGCCGGGTCGGAAAGCTTCTTCTCGAGCTCCTCGTAGGCCTTGATGATCTTTTCGAGCTTGTCGCGCATGACGGGACTCCTTTATATGCGTGAAGGTGAAAATCGGCAGAATTGATGGGGCGCGGGGCGCCGCTGCGGGGGTAAGTCCAGCTAGAGCATGTCGATCTTCAGATACATGCGCATCCCTTCGCGTATGGGGTACATAGTTGCGGTCTAACCCATATATGATAGCGTGCGCAGGCAAACCTGCATATAACCCGCACGGAATGAGTGGACGTAGCCGTTGGGGACGTTCCTTAACGGCTAGTCGTTTAAGAACGTCCCCAACGGCTAACAAAGGGAGCGTCGCTTTGTCACATTCTAGAGCGTGTGGAGCAGGGCGATGAGGAAGCGAACACCCTGGAGGTAGGCGCGGCGGGTGATGCGCTCGTTGGTACCGTGGACACCGCGCTCGCACTCGTCATCGTCGACCACAAACGCCGAAAAGCGAATACATTCAGAGCAAATGCGCTGGTAGTTGGCAGCGTCGGTCGCGCCAATCACGGTCGAGGGGACAATCGCCAACGGCTCGGATGATCCGTTTTCCTCCGTCCCCTTTGGGTCGCGGAAGTAGCGGGCGGCAATGGCGCGAACCGCCTCGAGGCCGGGACCACCGATGCGCGGGGACGGCGAGGGTTCGGAGCTGCCGGGGCCCAGCTCCACTTCGACACGACCGGCAAGGTCCGCCCCGGCAACCGCCTCACGGCAGCGCGCCACAACGTCGACCACGCTCGTGCCCTCGAGCATGCGGAAGTTAATGTTGGCCCACATATCCTGCGGCATCACGTTAGCACCGGTGCTACCGCCCTCGATCTGCGTGGGCGCGCAGGTGGTCGTCACCAGCGGATAGAGCTTTTTGCTGGCGAGGCAATCGCGGACAATGGCGCCCCCGTTGGCGGCAATCTCATCCGCCGTGTAGAGCCCCAGCTCGACAAGCTGCGCGGCAAGCAGATCGGTCACGCGCGTCGGCCACTCGATATCGCAGATTGCGGCGATGGCACGGCTGAGCACCTCGAGCGACGTACCGCCGTAGGGGTTGGACGAATGCCCGCCCGCGCTCTTCGTCTTGAGCACGATATCGGCATAGCCCTTTTCGGCCAGGTCGGCATGCATAAGCCAGCCCTCGCCCGCGCCGTACTCGGCAGCCGAAACGATACGGTAGTCACCCTCGTCGACCAGGTATTCAAGTTCAATACCGCGCTCCTCGAGCACGCGGCCGATAGCCCCCGCGCCGCACTGCGTAGTCTCCTCGTCCTGGCCAAAAGCCAGCAGCAGGGTGCGCTTATGCTCCCAACCGTGCGCCAGCGCATACTCAACAGCCTCGAGAATGCCTGCGACCTGGTCCTTCATGTCGATCGCGCCGCGGCCCCAAATGTAAGCGTCGTCCACGTGCCCGCTAAAGGGGGCGTGCGTCCAGTCGGCCTCAGTACCCGGCACCACGGGGACCACGTCCATGTGGCCCATGAGCATAACGGGCTTAAGAGCAGGGTCGGAGCCGACAAGCGTCACCAACAGCGAATGGTCGACGAGCTCGACCTTACCCGCCGCAAATACGTGCGGCCAGGCCTGCTGCATATACGCGCGCAGGTCGTCAAACGGCTGCCAATCCACCGCCTCGGCATCCATGCTCGAAATGGTCGGAAACGACAGCACGCGACCCAAGCGCTCGCACGCGCCGGCCTCGTCTATATCGGCAAAATCGTCCTCATGCGCAAAGAAGCGCCAAACCTCGGCCATGACATCCTTTCGATAGTGACGACAAAGGCCGCCCCACGGGAGCGGCCCTGCAACGTAAGCGTTTGCGGTCGGTTATTTGTCCTCGAGATAGCGAGAGAGGAACTCACGAGTGCGCTGGTGTTTGGGGTTGCCGAAGAGCTCGGCCGGCGCGGCATCCTCGAGCACCACGCCCTTGTCCATAAAGACCACGCGGTCGGACACCGTGCGGGCAAAGGCCATCTCGTGCGTGACGACGACCATGGTCATGCCGTCGGCGGCGAGCTTGCGCATGACCTCGAGCACCTCGCCCACGATCTCGGGGTCGAGCGCGGAGGTCGGCTCGTCGAACAGCATGATCTGCGGATTCATACATAGGGCACGAGCGATGGCCACGCGCTGTTTTTGACCACCGGACAGGCGACCCACGGCGGCGTGCGCGAACTTTTCGAGTCCCACGCTCGTCAGATGCTCCATCGCGACCTTCTCGGCCTCGGCCTTGCTCATCTTTTTGAGCGTGACGGGCGCGAGCGTGCAGTTGTCGAGCACGTCCATGTTGTTGAACAGGTTAAAGCCCTGGAACACCATGCCGATGTCCTCGCGCAGCTTGTTGATGTTGCAGCGCTCGGCCGTAAGGTCCTGACCGTGGAACCAGATGTGGCCCGCGTCCGGGGTCTCGAGCAGGTTGAGGCAGCGCAGGAAGGTCGATTTGCCCGAACCCGAAGCGCCGATAATGGTAACGACCTCGCCAGGATTGACGGACAAGTCGATGCCCTTGAGCACCTCGAGCGAGCCGAAGCTCTTGCGCAGGCCCTCGACGCGGATAAGCGGCTCATTGGTCTGTGCGGCGGCCGCAGTGCCGGTAGTGGCGATATCTGCCATGATGATTCTCCTCGTCTTGAGCCTAGTTGGAGCTGGGCAGCGTTGCCGGGGCCTCGGCGCCGAGCTTTTTGCCAAAGGCCTCGAGCAGGCGGCTCGCCACGAGCGTCAGGATCAGGTAGACCACGAGCGCCACGCAGTAGACCTCCATCTGGCGGTAGTACACGCCGGCGACCGTGGTAGTAGCGTACATAAGGTCGAACACGCCGATGACCGAGAGCACCGACGAATCCTTGATGTTGATGATGAGCTCGTTGGTGAGCGCCGGAATCGCGTTTTTAATGCCCTGGGGGAACACGACCTTGCGCATAGCCTGCCACTGCGACAGGCCCAGCGAGCGTGCTGCCTCGGCCTGGCCGGGATCGATGGACTCGATGCCGCCGCGCAGGACCTCCATCATGTAGGCGGTGGAGTTGAGCGAGATGGTGACGAGGCCAGCGGTAAAGGTGCTCCAGATCTGGTTGGCCTGGGCGGTCTCGAAGCCCATGCCGCGCAGAACGGTAAAGCCCGCGTAATAGATGAGCAGGCCCTGGACCATCATGGGCGTGCCGCGCACGATGGTGGAGTAGACGGTCGCAAAGCCGCGGCCGATGCTCTTAAAGAAGCGCACCAGGTCGTTGTCTACGCGGTCGAAGGTCTGAATACGCAGGAACACAAAGAGCAGCGCCAGGAAGAATGCGATGACGGTGCCGAAGGTGGCAAGCGCGATGGTGATCTCGATGCCACGGATGAAGAAGTCGCCGCTCTTGTAGGTCATGTAGACCAAGCTCGACAAAAAGTCGCTGGGGTTGGAATCCGAGACAATGCTCACCTGCACCAGATCGATAAACGACATGACGCAGCGGTCGACAAAGAAGATCGCCGCGATGACGACCACGACATAGCTGCCCAGGCGCGCGCCGCGACGGAAACGCTCGGATGCAAACGGTGACTTTTCGCGATAGTCGCTCCAGTGCATAACCTTGGTGACGAGCGCTGCCGCCGACACGACGATCCAGGCCCAAAGAATCGCCCAAAGGCAATCCTGGAAGATGCCGGTGGGCGCCAAAAAGCTCAGCGGCGTGGGGTTGCGCTGGCTAAATGCCAAGCCGAGCGCCGCGATAACGCTCGTGCCCAGGTACACATAACGGTGGTCGGCCTTGATAAAGGAGGCCAGACGATTGATGCCTTTCATGCTGCCTCCCTATGCCGGCTGACGGTCGAGGCACGCGTCCCACATTTGGTCGCGCTCCTCTTGGCTAATGCCCTTGAGTGTCTTGTCGATGAGCTTAAGCAGTTTGTCCGAGCCCTTGCGGCAACCGACATTTGCCGTGACCTCCTGCTTAAAGCCCTCGCCCTCGGCAAAGTGGATGGGGACGATACCGGGATTTTGGGCCATATAGCCCTTTTCGTTCTCCGTGTTGTAGGTCACGGCGTCGCACGTGCCCTGCAGCAGATTCGAGAACACCGTGGGGACCGAATCGACCGGGTTCTTGTGCACAACGCCCGGAATCTCGTCGATGACGGTATCGAGCATGGTGTCCTTTTGGCCGAGCACCGTGGCACCGCTGAAGTCGCTGAGCTTGGTGGCGTTTTGGTAGGGCGAGCCCTCTTTTACGAACAGGCCAAAGTAGCCAATGAAGTACGGGTCGGAAAAGCCGACGGACTCCTCGCGCTCGGGCGTGGCGCTCATGCCGGCGATGATGAGGTCAATCTGGCCGTTGTTGAGCGAGTCGATAAGGCCCGAGAAGCTCTGCTTGACGGCAACGGGCTCGCCGCCGAGAGCCTTGCAGACGATCTTGGCGATCTGCACGTCGTAGCCATCGGCATAGGCGCCCTGCACGTTGTCGATGGGGATCGTGAACTCGCTGGCCTCGGAAACCTGCCAGTTGTACGGGGCGTAGGCCGCCTCCATGCCGATGCGGATCTTATCCTTGCCGATAACGGAATCGGACAGGTCATCGCGACCGCCGCCCGTCGTGGGCTGAACTACTTCCAGCGTGGAGGGACGCTGGCAGCCGGCAAGTGCGCCGGCGACGACAGAAGCGCTCGCAGCGAGAGCGCTACCCAAAAAGATGCGACGGCTGCATACCGGCTGTGGATGCGCGTCGCGCTGTTGTCGAGATTGCATCTGGTGCCTTCCCAATTTCGTTTTGCTGACAATAAGACAGGATATACGCCCGCAACCAGCAGCGCGGCATGTGCGCGAAAAATTAATAGACACACGAGGACGATTGGCGCAAAGCAGCCTGCCCCATGTACCACTTGGCATGAAAAAGGCAAGGCATAGACCTTCTGGTCATGCCTTGCCTTTTGAATGACAAATTGTCGCTCTGGGTGGCGCGCAGCGTCGACCGGTCCGTCGTTCGTTAGAACGGCGGAACCTCTAGAGCAGGGTGACGCTAAAGGAACGGATGTCGGTAGCGCCCGGTGCCAACGTGATGGTGTTGACCTTGTGCTCAAAGACATCGTCCTCGGTGTCCATGGTGGTGTGGCCGGTCCAGGGCTCGAGCGCCACAAACGGGGCGTCGTTGGCGGCAGACCACACGCCGATGTACTTAAAGCCCTCAAAGTCGATCTTGACGCCGTGGCCCGACTTGCGGCCGCGCAGCGTGAGCGTGGAACCCGGGACATCGGTGAACATGATGGCATCGTTATCGAAGCTGCGGTGCGTGATGGGCAGCACGTCCGAGTTATCGGGAGCCTTGTAGCTGCCCTCGAACGTCATAAGACCGTCGGGCGTGATGATGGGGGCCTCGTTAGTCCAAGCCTCGGTAAACGCCAGCTCGTAATCCTCGAACGCCTCGTCTTCGGCACCGGGGGCGGGCACGTTGAATGCAGGATGACCGCCCACCGAGAACGGCAGGGCCACGTCGCCGGTGTTGGTGACGGCAAAGGTCTGCGTGAGCGTGGCGTCGCCGGTCAGGGCATAGGTCATGTTGAGCTTAAAGTGGAACGGGAACGCCTTGAGCGACTCGGGCGTGTCGGTGATCTCGTAGGTGACGGACGAGCCGTCCTCGGAGACCTCGACCAGCTCATGCTCGGCGATGCGCGCGAGGCCGTGGCGCGGCATCTCGCAGGTGCCAGCCGCAGACGTCGCCGTGTTGTTGCGCAGTGAGCCCACGATGGGGAACAGAATGGGCGCGTGCTTGCCCCAAAAGGCCGGGTCGCCCTGCCACAGATACTCGTTGCCGTTGAGGGCAAGGCTCGTGAGCTGGGCACCCATGGAATCGATGGCCGCGGTGAGGCCGCCGCGCTTGATGGTGGTGACGGTGGACATGCTACTTCCTCCAAAAGTAAACAACAGTGTCGAGGGCTATTGTCCCACTCTTGGCGGCGGGGTTGAGCGACAGGTGCAGTTATTGAGCAATAGCGTAAAGGTCAAACCCGCCCTGCGGCGTGCTATCGACCGTATCGGGCGCCTGTGAATTAAAACTCACCGGAACCATGCGCTTTGAGGCACGGTAACACGTGCCGTCGGTGGCGACGGGCGGCTCATCGACCGTGAGCTCGTAGTCGCCGGGCTTGAGCTCGATGCCGTCACCTTCGGAATTGACGTATTGGTACTCGTCGATCGCTTGCCCCTTGAGCGTGCGACCCACGATATGGACGAGCATCTGGCTGTCGCCGCGCGCGGTGTCCCACGTCGCGCCGTCCTTGACCTCGACCGATACATGCACCGAGCGCGTGCGGCTGAGCGATTGCTCGACAGACATCTCGACCTTGGCGGCGTCTTTGCGCTGTTGTTCAACATGGCTCCAGACGTTTCCAATTACCGAGCATGCGATAACGCCGGCCATAAAGGCGATAAGGATGGGGCCAAGCGGAGAGCGACGTCCCGCATCTTCCTCGCGAGCCAGATCGGGGCGATGCGTGGGCGCAGGCGCCTGGGCACCCTGCGAGGGCACGTCGAGAATGCTGAAGGATGCCGTGCTGTCGGGATCGATAGTGTGACGCGGCTGCGGGGTCTTTGCCGGCGAGATGGACATGTCGGCTGGCTCACCCAGTGTGGCCGTGGCATCGGCCTTTGCCTCGTCGGCCTCAGCCTGGGCCCAAGCCTGTTCAAAGGTTAGGGGTTCGGCGGCATCGGAGGCGGCTTCAGGCTCGACACCGGCATCATTGCCGGACTCGTCCTCGTCGCTCGACACGTCACACGGCGCGGGCTCGTCCCACTCTTCGTCCGGAGCCTCGCCCTCGCTATACCACCATTCAAAGTTATCGATATCCATACGGGGCGCCCCTTAAGCCTCGCAAATAAACACTTGCTAGCCTTATACCCCCAGATGGCACGCCCGCTCGCACGGAATGTGACAAAGGGGCTGTCCCTTTGTCACATTTTGCGTTTAGCCGTGGGCGATCTTGTTTCTCAGCAAGAAATCGGCCGCCCCTACGATTCTGATGCCGTCGATGTCTGTTGGATGCTCACCATCCCTGACAATCAAGATCTTCTCGTACGAATCAGGGATTTTTCCTAGCGTGCTTAGCTTGAGCGGTCGCAGTTCGCGTTCTCTCGTCGCCTCGGCGTCGATCCGTTCGGTAACCTGGATATATTTGCGGTCCGATCCCTCGCCGATTGCGACAAAGTCGATTTCCCCCGCGCGCAGATGGCCGCAAAACACTTCGTACCCTTCAAAGACAAGCTGGTTGTAGATAACGTTCTCGAGCATCCTTCCGCTATCGCTACCTCTATATCCGTCAAGATAGCTGCGGATTCCCGTATCGGCTATGTAATATTTACCGCCTGTCTTAAGAAGCTCCCGCCCCTTGATGTCATACCTTTTTACTTTGGTAAACAGGTACGTCTCTTCCAGAGCGCCAATATATGCCGACACCGTCGATGCATTGGTCTTACCGCCCGCCGATTCGTTGAGCGTCCCTACGATTTTATTGACCGAGGTTTGATTGGAGATGTTGTCTGCCAGGTACGCACAGAGCCGCTCGAGAACATCGCGCTTAGTGATAGCCCCGCGACCCCTACGCGTCGCGCGCAATAAGATATCGCGCGCGACGATTGTCTGGTAAAGGCTACGAATATAGTCGCGACACAGCTCACGCCTCGGCTCATCATGAGCCAGAAACGGCATGCCGCCGTAGGTTATGTACTGCTCAAGCACGGTATTTGAATTAAGGCGATTGCCCGTCTTGGAAACGAGCTCAACCCGCTCACCGAGCCCTTCGGCGACGACCGCATCAATCGAGCGAAAATCAAGATACTCGCCAAACGTGAGGGGCTGCATCTTGACCTCGATATATCTACCCGAGATAAGCGTTGCAAGCTCGCTCGATAGCATAAAGGCATTGGAGCCCGTGACATAGATGTCGCACGGCAAATCCACTCGGAGCGAGTTGACCGCCTTTTCCCAACCCTCGACATTCTGGAGCTCGTCAAAGAACAGATAGGGGCGATCGACACCGTCAACGCGCTCCCGAACCATGCGATAAAACGTCAGATAATCTGTAACCCCCGCGTACTCTAGAGATTCCATCTTAAAGGTCAGCAAACGCTCTGCCGGCACCCCCTGCTGCGCCAGGTGCTCCCTCATCATGTCCAATAACGTGGATTTGCCGCAACGGCGTATACCCGTCACGATTTTGATGAGGTCGGTATCCTGAAAAGCAATGAGTCGATCAAGATAGCGGCTTCGGCGAACGATGTTCATAGAGTCTCCCTAGCGCCCGTCCAGACATGAAAACTTATAAACTTGCATTATTTGCAAGTTTATAAGATGCCACCTTAGAAACTTGCAGATTTTGCAAGTTTCTAAGAAATGGGCGTGGATGTGACAAAGGGACTGTCCCCTTGTCACATCTGAAGGGCGACGGGGATTTGGATGCAGCAGAAGTCCTCTTGGTGGGACTCGTCGTAGCTCGTGGTATCGAGGTAGCAAAAGTCGAAAGCGTTGCCAACGGGCTGGAGCGCGTGCTTGTCCATGCAGGCCACGACGGCGCGGATGCCCTCGGGTTCGTACGGCATGCCCCAGCGGCTCATGCACAGGTATGTGCCCTCGGGCAGCACTTCTATGCCGATCTCTGCCAGCTCGGCAGCGTCGCTCGGCAGCAGTTCCTCGACACCGCGCGGTAGCACGGCAAAGGAGCCGGCGCCGGCAATGGGGTCGTCGGAATGCAGTGCCTCGCGACGCAGCATGGCGCCCCAACCGCGCATGGGACGCGTGCCCGTCAGCGCACGCATGCGCAGAATCGCGCGCATGAGCGTGGGGTGCAGCATCGAGCGGCCGCGCTCGATATCGGCCGGGAACTCCTCAAAGACCACGTAGCGGCGCTCAAACTGTTTGAGCTCCGGCTTGCCCTCGCGCTCGCGCCAGTAAACCGCCTCGTCGTAAAAGCTCAGACGCTCCTGCACACTCGCGCGCTCGGCTTTGAGCCCGGCGAT
Source organism: uncultured Collinsella sp. (assembly GCA_900550415.1). Lineage (GTDB taxonomy): Bacteria > Actinomycetota > Coriobacteriia > Coriobacteriales > Coriobacteriaceae > Collinsella. Next base: position 11,898 of record URSO01000033.1, on the reverse strand, counting down.
CTGTTCATCGAGCGCCTGCACCCGCGAGCGCAGGTGATCGGTCATCTCGCCAATGTCGAACGTCGAGGTCAGGCGGTCGACCTCGTCGAGCTCGAGCCCCAGGTCGCGCAACATGCAGATCAGGCGCATGAGCGGGATCTGCGTGGGCGAATAGAAACGGTAGCCTTTTTCGTTGACCACGGCGGGCTTAAACAGGCCGATCTTGTCGTAGTAGATGAGCGTTTGGCGCGAAACATTAAACAAGCTCGCCATCTCGCTAATCGCATACATGCCCGTCTGCATAAGTCCTCCCGACACATCCTTTTAGCGCACAAAGCCCGCCGCCCACAGGGGCAGCGGGCTCAAACACTTCTCGTATCCTACCCTAAAAGCGCCTATGACCAGCGCTTATAGTTTGCGCATGACACGCCGACGGCCTCGAGCGCCTTGGCGGCGATGTGATGCACCGCGTCATCGAGCGTGGCGGGGCCGTTGTAAAACGTGAGCATGGGCGGCATGAGCATGACGCCCGGTACGCGCGCCAGGCGCGCCATGTTATCGACGTGAATGGCGCTGAAGGGCGTCTCGCGCACCATGAGCACCAGGCGGCGCTGCTCTTTCATCTGCACGTCGGCCGCACGCAGCAACAGGTTTTCGCTGTAGCCGCTCGCGATGCCGGCGAGCGTCTTCATGGAGCAGGGCGCCACGATCATGCCGTCGACCGGATAGGTACCGCTTGCGATGGGGGCGCCGATATTTTTGTTGTCGTAGACCACATCGGCATGCGTGGCAAACTCGTCGAGCGTCATGCCGAGCTCCTGCTCGATGGTGATCTCTCCCCCGCGCGTGACGACAAGCGCCGACTCGGCACCTGCCTGGCGCAGGCATTTGAGGCACTCAAGACCCAGCGCGGCACCGCTGGCGCCAGACACGCCAACGACAATGCGGCGGGGACGGACAGAAGACTCAGGCATGACAACTCCTCACTTTGTTACTCGGCAGGGCGACTTACTAGAAGGCGAGCTCTGCGGCCCACTTGTCCTGGTCGATCTCCATGAACTGCGAGCGAATGAAATTCTTCTTGAGGTCGAACGGAACCGTGCAGTCGAAGATGGCCTTGCAGGCGATGCCGTGCTCGCGAATCGTGGGGTCGAACGCAGGGTCGTTGGACGGGTCGAGCACGTGGCAGTGGCAGCCGGGGATGGTGATGAGGTCGACGTCGGCCTGGAAGCGCGTGGTCATGGCCCACATCACGTCGCTCATATCAAAGATGTCGACATCCTCGTCAACCAAGATCACATGCTTGAGCTCGGAGAATGCCGAGAAGGCGAGCATGGCGGCGTTGCGCTGACGGCCCTCGTCATTTTTGCTCGACTTCTTAAACTGCATGATGGCAACGAACTTGCCGCCGCCGCAGGGTGCAGCGTGGACGTTGAGCAGGCGGCCCGGGATAGCGGTCTCGACCATCTTGTAGATGGAAGCCTCGGTGGGGATACCGGCCATGGACACGTGCTCGTGCGAAGGGCCGATGCAGCTCTCCATAATGGGGTTGACACGCGTGGTGACGGCGGTGATCTTGATCACCGGGCAGACCTTGGCGCCACCGGTGTAACCGGGGAACTCGGGCATGGCGTAGCCGTGGCCGTTGACGTCCTCGTTGATGGTCTCGTCGTGCATGAGGTAGCCCTCGAGCACGTACTCGGCATTGGCAATGCACTTCTGCGGAACGGTGACGCAGTCGGCAAGCTCGACGGCGTGGCCGCGCAGGGCACCGGCGATCTGCAGCTCGTTGAAGCCGAGCGGCGTGGTGGGAGCCTCGAAGCCGCAGCACATGTACACGGCGGGGTCCAGACCGATGGAGATGGAGATGGGCATATCCTCGCCACGCTGGCAGTACTCGTCAAAGAACGCGCCCAGGTGACGGCTGCCGGGGGTAATCCACATGGCGAGCTTGTCCTTGTCGACGCAGGAGAAACGGTGGATGGTCACGTCGGACTGGGAGCCGTCGGGGCTCGTGCCGTAGGCGAGGCCCATGGTGATGTAGGGGCCGCCGTCGACGGGCGTGTTGGTAGGAGCGGGAACGATCTTGCGCAGGTCAAAGCCCTCGTCGGTCGCCTTGTACACGACCTCTTGGCAGTCGACGTGCGCACCCTCGGCGATCTGCTCGGGCGCGATCAGGTTCTCGAAGCGCTTGCCGATCTCGAGGCCCAGGTGCTCCTCGTCCAGGTCGAGCAGGGCGGCAACGCGCTTGCGGCTGGCAAGCATGCCGATGCAGACCTTGGCATCGTCAAAGCCCTTGACGTTGTTGAAGACCATCGCCGGACCCTCTTTGGTCGGGCGCATAACGGTGCCGCCGGCGCCGACGTGGCGATAGACGCCCGAGACCTCGGCGTCCGGGTCGACCTGAGTGTCGGTCTCGAGCAGCTGGCCCGGCATCTCGCGCAAAAAGTCGAGCGCGGAGCGCAGGTCGTGAATCTGGGAAGCATCGGTAGTGGACATAGCATGCTCCTTTCGGGAGAGTGCCCGGCGGCGAGGATGCCGCCGGGCTTGGTAACGTAATGGGGCCGCAGCGCTCATAGATGAGGCGCTCGGGCACTCGCAGTTCAAGCACTCGGCTAATTACAGCCAAGCACTCGACTGCTTACATCAGGCCAAAGAGGTGGAACCAGGCGGCCTCAACCAGCACGACGATAAAGACGACCGCGGTGAGGGGAATACCCATGCGCATGGCCTCTTTGGAGGTGTAGCCGCCGGCGTCCTTGCCCTCGCCGATAAGGATCGGCAGGTTGTGGAACGGCAGGATGTAGTGGATGTTGATGGACGTGAAGACGATGAGCGCCACGGCAAGCGGGCTTACGCTGGAGCCGGCCGCGAAGCTGATGAACGCCGGCACGCACACACCGAGCACGGCCATGACCGAGCCCATGAACATGTGGATGATCATGGAGAGCGCGGCGACGAGCAGGGCGAACAGGAAGATGTTCTCGGGCACGGAGCTGGGAAGCACGACGTCGGCGATCCAGGCGTTCATGCCGGTGGCGCCGCCCACGGAACCCACGGCCATGGCGGCCGTCAGGAACATGAGGGACTTGATGTCGACAGCATTCCAGCTGGCGGGGGTGAGGACCTCGCCGATGACGGGCATGGCGAGGCAGACGCCAATGGCCAGGGTGACCCAGCCGATATAGTCGCCCGAGACAGTGAGCCACAGCGCAATGGCGATGACAAGCCACACGATGGTGCGGATCTCCTTGACGGAGAGCTTGCCGAGCGCGGCCTGCTTGGCCACGATCTGCTCGCGATCGTAGACGAGCTCCTTGCTGGGCTTAAAGAGGAAGAGGCCCAGGAACAGGGTGCACAGCAGCGCGACCAGCATGGGCACGCTCATGTACAGGAACCAGTCGACGAAGGACGGGCTCATGCCGCCGGCCTCGGCGCTGTACTGCGCAACGAGCGGGTTGAGCGTGGAATCGCCCGTCAGGAAGAACATGGAGCCCGGGGCGGCAGCGGCAAACACGAGGAAGCCGAGCTTGCCGCGGTCGTCGTCACCGTAGCCGGCGGACTCGGCGATGACCGAGACGACGGCGAGGATGAGGAAGGCGCGGGGGAACGGATGCGGGATCAGCAGCGACAGCACAAAGGTGAGCGCGAAGATCGAGATGATGAGCGACTTGGCATCGCGCACGAACTTGAGCATAAACGCATAGGCGATGCGCTCGCCCAGGCCCGACTCCTTGACCGCGCTGGCGATGAGGTAGGCGCCGATGACGAGCCACATGGTGGCCTTGGTCCACGAGCTAAACGTGGAGGCGACCGTCGCCGAGATGCTCGCGGCGCCCGTGTCGTCCACGCACACCTTGAACAGAACGAGCAGCGCGCAATAGAGCAGGCCCACAAAGCCCGGCTGTGCCACGCCACACGCCCAGAACACCACCGTGGCGAGCGTCAACGCCAGACAGGTCTGACCGCCGACCGTAAGCTCGACCGTCGAGCTCAGCTCCGCCAAAGGAAGAAACTTCACTAGCAAAAAGACAACGATACCCAGCACAAATCCAATTTCGCGCTTGGTGATCTTAAACGCCTTCTTTTCCGCTTCCATCTCCCCACCTTTCTTGTTGGGGGCGCTCCGAATTCGCAGCCACGTTGCCACTTAAAAAGGGACGCCCGTTATCGGACACCCCTTACGTTGCGCTGTGTTGTTGCAATACAGTCAAGCGGGATTTTTGGATGAGAAGCGATCTTCTGGGCAAAAACCGTCACAACATTCGACGCTTTTCCTCGATTTCGAGATTTTCATCGAATGTTGTGACGGTTTGGATATGGCAAAGGGGCTGTCCGATGTCACATAGCGAGGGCAGCACGGATGGATGGGTCGCTGAGGGCCTCGCGGAGCCAGGGGGCCAGCTGCTCGGGGCGACCCCGCAGGTAGCCTTTGAGCTCGGACGGGGCCACGCGGCGCACTTCCGAGATCTCCTCTTGGTTGATATGCAGCTCGCCCGGCTCAACATGGACAAGGTAGACCTCGCACCATTCGCACTCGCAGCGACCGTCGCCGTGGTCCTCGCGGTAGGTCACGTGACCGAGGTGCTTGAGCTGGTCGGATGCGCGCGTGATGCCGAGCTCTTCGTTGATGCGACGCGCCGTCGCGACGGCGACGTCTTCCCCAGGGAGCGGATGCCCGGCGCAGCCGTCGGCCAGCACGCCGCCCCACAGGCGCTTGAGCGGGCTGCGGCGGCAGAGCAGCAGGCGCGCGTCTTCGCCCTGTCCCTCGACCAGAAGCGTCAGAAATGCCTGATGCAGAATGCCCTCACCGGCATGGGCATCGATGCGGTCGACGGGGCTAAGCGTCTCGCCGGTCGCGGCATTGACCGCCACGACCTCGGCGCCCGCGCCGCCCTCATCCCAGCCGGCGCGCAGAATGCGGGCTGCGGCCTCCTCGAGCGCGGCGATGAGCTCCTTGGTGGTGTCGAGCACGCGCTGCAGGTCGCCCCCGCTCGCCTGTTCAACATGAAAGCCCGTGCTCGCAACGACCGGCACGCCAAAGCGCGTGGCCAGCGCCGCCGCGATACCGTGCGCCGGGATCTCATCTCGATGGCACGGAACGGCCAGGATGCTCACCGTCGCCGTACGGCCGGGCTCGGGGCGCGGAATGGCCTGCGCCGTGGCGCCCAGGTGCGCGAACTCCGGCGAGCAGGCGTACACCACCATGCCGCGCGGCGTCACCGTCAACTGGGCCTCGAGCGCAAACTTGCCCTCGCCCGCTGCAACCTTTGTCGTATGCATACCCATGGGATCTCCCGTCGCCCGCGGTTTACTCGAGACCATCTTCGCCTGTATTGCGACTATACAGGCAAGCGCAGCCTGCGACAAAGGGAGCAGGCACCTGACACATTCTGTTAGAGTTGCAGGGATTGAATCCCGCTTATTCATGCGACATTGGAGTGACAACCTTGACCGCCGCAACCACGCCTAAAAGTAAGTCAACCGCCGCCGCGCTCTCCCCCGCGCGCACCAAGCTCTGCCTGGCGCTGCTCGTGCTGTTGGGCTTCTCGCTCGGCTGCTCGGAGTTCGTGGTCATCGGCATCGAAAGCGACTTGGCAACGGAACTCGGCGTATCACTTGCCACTGCGGGCCAGCTCATCAGCGTGTTCGCGCTGGTCTACGCTATCGCCACGCCGGTGCTCGCGCTCAGCACGGGGCGATTCCGCCGCTACCAGCTGCTCGTGTGCTACAGCATCGTTTTTGTGCTCGGCAACCTGGTCATGGCGTTGGCGCCCAACTTCCAGGTACTGTTTATCTCGCGCATTGTCCTGGGCTCTGTCTCGGGCGCGCTGCTCGCCGTGGGCGTGACGTACATCCCCGAGCTGCTGTCCCCGCAGCAAACTTCGCTTGCCATCTCGGTGGTATATGGTGCGTTTTCCGTGGCAATGGTCTTTGTCACTTCGATTGGCAAGTTCGTGGCCGACACGCTCGACTGGCACGTGGCCATGTACGGCACGCTGACCTTTGCCGTTCTGATCTGCGGAGCGCTCGTGGCGTTTATGCCGCGCGCTGGGCAAACCGACGAGCCTGCCACCTTTCGCGAGCAGGCGGGTCTGCTGCGCGAGCCGAGCATCATCACCGGCATGCTCATCTTTTTGTTTGGCGTAGGCTCGGTCTATGTGTTCTACGGCTACGTGACGCCTTATCTTGAGCAGGTGCTGGGTATGGGCACCGTTCAGGCGAGCACCACGCTTATGGCCTACGGCGTGTTCTGCCTGATCTCGAACATCCTGGGCGGATGGATCGATGCACGCTTTGGCATGAAGGCGCTGCTTGTGACGTTTGTGCTGCAGGCTGCAGCGTTACTCGGGCTGTTTGCTGTGGGCGGCACCATGCCGCTCGCGCTGGTCTTTGTTTTTAGCTTGGCGCTGCTCATGTACCTGTTCTCGGTGTCGTGCATCACGCACTTTATGGACGTGGCGCGCAGCCGCCATCCCAAGTCGATGGTGCTCGCGAGTTCGGTTGAGCCCATGGCGTTTAACGTCGGTATCTCGTTTGGCACCGCAGTGGGCGGCGCCGTGGTAAACGGAATTGGCATTGCGTACGTGGGTGCCGTGGGCGCTGCGTTCTCGCTCGTAGCCTGGGCGCTTGCGCTAGTGACGATCAAGCTCGCCCGCTGGGAGCGCCGTCGTCAATCAGCACAGCCCCGGATGCAGGCATAGGGACGAACACAGCCCAAGGTGGCGAGCAACCAGTGAAAACCGTCCCATACTAGTAGTGTTTATCCGCCTGCAAGCTCCGGCAGTGCAATTTCGTGTATTTCAGATACACGCTTTTCTACGATTTCGTGTATTTTAAGTACACGAAATCGTACTAAACTATGTATCTGAAGTACACGAAATCGGAAAGGTGGCCCCATGCGCAGATCAATCGAATCCGTTATCGAATCATGGGCGACAAAGGACGCCTCACGCCCCCTCCTCATCCGTGGTGCGCGACGCGTAGGCAAAACGTACGCTGCCGAGGAAATCGGCAGGCGAATCGCCGGCGATGCGTTTGTCAAACTCGACTTTCAGACCGATCTTGAACTGATTGCTCCGCTGTTCGACTGTCCCACCGACGACGTTGACACCATCGTGGCGCGAATTTCAGACTATAAACGCACCCCCATTCGCAAGGAAACCGCCTTCATCCTGTTTGACGAGGTGCAGCTCTGCGAACGGGCGCTCAACTCGCTTCGCTTTTTCTCGGGTTCGGGCTGGCGCATATGCGCGACCGGCAGCCAACTCGGTGTCGCCACGCGCAAGCGCAAGTTGCCTTTTCCCAGCGGCGTTCGTCAAGAGACCATGCATCCCATGTCGTTCGAGGAGTTTCTCTGGGCGCTCGATGAGGAGCAGATGGCCGATGCTGTTCGTACCCACGCCGGCACGCTCGATGCTTACGCCGCGCACCAAGCCGCGCTCAGCCTGTTTCATCGATACCAGGTCGTGGGCGGCATGCCCGCCGCCGTCAACGCATATCGCAAGACGTTATCCATCGAAGACGCGCGCGTCGAGCAGCGCGAAATCGACGAGACCTACACCGCCGATATGACCGACCCCGAAAACGGGATCAGTGGCGTGGCGGCGCGCAAGGTATGGCGCTCCATTCCGTCCCAGTTGCTGAGATCGTCCACAAAGAAATTCAAGTACTCCGAGGTCGAACGCGGAGGCCGTCGCGCCAAGCTTATCGAGCCGCTCGACTGGCTCGAAGGCGCCGCCATCATATCGGTCAACAACCTGACCGAAGGCATCGAACCTCCCCTCGTTCCCTTCGACGACGAAGACGGAAGTTTCTTTAAGGTCTATCTTCTCGATACGGGCCTCATGTTCTACAAACTCGGTATCAACCCGCGGCTCTGGCTCGACCTCAAAGAGGATTCCGCCATAGCACTGTCTTCCGACTTTCGAGGTGCCCTGGCCGAAAACTCGGTCATGCAGGCATTTTCGAGCAATGGTTTGCGGACGTACTATTGGGTGCCGCCGTCGTCTTGGAAGACGAGCGGTGAGCTCGATTTTCTACTTCAGACCGACCGTATGGAAATTGTGCCCGTCGAGGTAAAGTCCGCACGCAACGTGCGCGCAAGAACCCTCGGGTCGTTTATGGACAAAGCCCGGTCGCCATATGCCTACATTTTGTCCGAGAACAATTTTGCCCGCAGCGAAACTGATGACGGGCGCGAGCTGCGCCACCTCCCCTTGTACGCAGCGGGTTTTATCGGAGCAAACTGTCTCAAGGGCAGCCTGTAAGCCCCGCGCGACCGCCCAGAAAGGAAACCGCTCATGCAACGCATTCTTTTTATCTGCTGTGGAAATATCTGTCGCTCGACGATGGCTGAGTCCGTGTTTACCGAGCTAGCGCGCCGCGCTGGACGCGCGGGCGAGTTTGTCATCGATTCTGCAGCAACCTCAACCGAAGAGATCGGCAACCCGCCGCATCATGGCACGGTCGCCAAGCTGCGCGAAGTCAGGATTCCCGTCGTCGCACATCGCGCACGTCAGGTGCGGCGCGCGGAGTATGGCAACTGGGATCGCATTGTCTATATGGATGCTGAGAACGCGCGCGGTCTGCGTCGCATCTTTGACGACGACCCCGACGGCAAGATTACGCGCTTGCTCGATTGGACCGAGCGCCCCGGCGACGTGGCCGATCCCTGGTACACCGGCAACTTCGATGCCACCTACCGCGACGTGCTCGCCGGTTGCACCGCTATGCTCGAGCAGCTGTAATCGATGAAATGCAGAGTTTTTAGAGCCACAAATCGAATGAAATGCAGAAATTTGACCTTACTCGCACGCAGGACAACGACGATAACGCCTAAGCACGGGCATAAACGAGATCGGGATTCCCATATACAAATCGAGCGTGGATTTTCTCCCACTTTGAGCGCGAAATTGCGTCCAAAACGGGAAAAATCCACGCTCATTATCTCGGCGGGAGAAAATCCTCGCTCGACTACTCGTCGACGATCTCGGCGAGCCAGACGTTCAATGTATCGACCTCGGGGCAGCAGAACTTTGCCGTGCCGGGCTCGTTGCCGGGCACGGTTCCGCCGTAACGCAAGATGTCAATGTAAGGAAAGCCCACATGGCAGGCCATAGCGCACATCTTGCCGCGGTCTCGGTCAAAGTCAAAGACATCGCCTGGCTTGTGACCATGATGGCAGCGGCACGTTCCCAACTGGTCCACGCAGCTAATGCGGATACGCGGACGCTTGCCACGCGGCGCGCCGAGCGGCTTGCTCTCGCCTGCAGGCTTGGCGCCGCCCTCGTCAGCGTTACTCATGGTCAATCACATCCAGGCAGGCCTCGATGGGAAGGCCAGCCGACTTGTCCTCTTGGTCGGCATTGCGCTCGATAAGCTCGGCCACCACACGCATGGCATCGGCCGTGGCACGCTGGAGGCTCCAACCGTTCATCACGCGGCCCATGAGCACGGCCGAGAACGTATCGCCCGTACCCGGGAAGTACACCGGGATCAGCTCAAACGGAATCTCAAAGTATTCCCCCGCCACATGGTCGTAGCCGATGACGGCACTCGCCCCATCGACCTTCGCACTCGTAATGACAACCGACTTGGTGCCCAACGCGAGCATGGCGTCCACGAGCGTGCGGGCCTCATCGGCCGTAATCTCTTCGGCGATAGGCGTATCGGTGAGCAGGCACGCCTCGGTATAGTTGGGCACCGCGTAGTCGGCGCACTCGACCAAGCTGCGCATGAGTCCGATGGTCGACTCGGGCACGCCGGCATAGAGCTTGCCGTTATCGCCCATGATGGGATCGACGAACACCCTGGTGCCCTTTTGAGCGCGGCGGTGGCAAAAGTCCGAGATGATGCGCGTCTCCTCCTCGGTCACGATAAAGCCGGTCGAGATAGCATCAAATTCAAAGCCGAGCTCCTCCCAGATAGCGAGGCTCTGGCGCACGTACTCCGTGGTGTCGTGAATGTAGAACTTGGGATAGTTGAGCGTATCGGAAACGAGCGCCGTCGGCAGGTTGTGGATGCGATAGCCCATGTGCGACAGTACCGGCAGCATGGCCGAGAGCGCGACCTTGCCGTAGCCGCACATATCGTTGATCAGCAGCAGCTGAGTGTTCTTCATGAGTGTCCCCCTTGGGTCGGGCGCGGCGCGATGTCGCCATAATGCGACTAAGTGTAGCGCAGTGCAATCTAAGTCTTGCCTTCGGATGTAAGACCAAGTTTGGGCGTAATTTTGTTCTTAGAGTTTTTCTGACGCTTCTTATTGCAGAAACTTGGCCTTAGAAGGCGCTATAAAATTCTAAGAACAAGTTTTGGCTCAAATTTGTTCTTAGGACACTAACGATGCTCGCACCCATCACACCCGGACGACAGGGAAACGTCAGGCACAACCTTTCAGGAGCCCTCGCCTATGATTCGTTTAGACCCGCCAATATGGATTCATTCTTTCCAATCAATTTATCCGCTGATTCCATGCGGCTTGTCTCCGATTGCCGCGCCATACTCGGCGAGGTTGAGGGCATGTCTCGCTTTGTTCCGAACATCGACATGTACCTTTCTATGTACGTTCGCAAGGAAGCGCTCTTGTCCTCTCAAATCGAGGGTACGCAATGTACGTTCGATGATGTTCTTGACCCGTCAAACGAATCCAATGCGAGCCGGGACCTAACCGACGTCGTCAACTACACTCGAGCGGTGCAGCAGGCGACCACGCTCATGGAGGAACTGCCACTCTGTATGAGGCTGCTCAAATCCGTCCATGCCACATTGCTTGGAAATGGCAGAGGCTCCGACAAGACGCCGGGCCAGTTCAGGACGACTCAGAACTGGGTCGGACCAAACGGCTGCACGCTCAATGAGGCCCCGTATGTCCCTCCCAACACGGAGGATATGAAGGAGGCACTTGGCGACCTCGAGCTTTTCATCAACGAGCGTGACGACATCGATCCAGTCATCAAGGCCGCTTTGGTGCACTACCAGTTTGAAACCGCGCACCCGTTCCTCGACGGCAACGGACGCCTCGGGCGTCTGCTCATCCTCCTTTCGCTCATACATGATGGGGCGCTCACCAAGCCGGTCATCTACCCCTCGTATGAACTCAAACGACACAGGAGCGAATACTACGATTGGCTTATGCGCGTAAGGCAGAGAGGCGATTTTGAGGGATGGGTTTCGTTTTTCAGTACCTGCTTGCTTGCAAGCGCACGCGAGGCGCGGGATTCGATGCGGAAGCTTGTCGACCTCCATTCGGAAACCGAAAGGCTGATTCGCGAAAAGGCGGGAAGGGCTACGACGAACGCCCTTATGCTACTCGACCTTCTCGAGGGCAATCCGATCGTCGACACCGCCTTTGTGTCTGAACGAATGCAGATTAGCAGATCGAGCGCAAACAACCTTATATCCCAATTTACCGATTGGGGCATTCTTGTCCAACGTGATACGAGCAGGAAACGATACCGCACGTTTTCATATGAGCCATATCTCGCCATCCTCCGAACCGGCGACGAGCCGCTCTACCTGCGCGGCCGCGACGAGAACGGCGCACCGCAACCCGTGTGGGGCGCCATCGTGGACACCTATCGCAACCAGACCACCGGCCAGGTGCTCTCCTGCGCCAAATTCCTCTACCTGATGCCCGGCGACGGCCGCGGCGACGTGCGCCGACAGTACGTGGTCTGGGGCAAGCCCGTGGACCCCAGGCGCATGGACCAATACCGTGACGCCCCGTTCACGCCGGCCCAGCTCAAAGCCACCTACCCCGACTGCCTCACATTCCCCAGCGCCGAAGCGTTCCACACACACATCTGGAGCGCAATGGGCCTGAGCGAGGCCGCCTGTCGACTGCTGCACAAGATCCAGTCCGCCGACGCGCCCTCCCGGCTCGACGACATCTTCAAACAAGGCGTGCTCGGCGTGCCC
>URSO01000032.1 GCA_900550415.1 uncultured Collinsella sp. | reverse complement strand
TCGTCTTTGAGAGGAACAGCGGAACCAACCTTGATCTTGATATCCTCGGCAGTGCGCTCACCGATTGCCAGGTTATAGGCATCGCGAACATGGGTGAGAATCGCCTGGTCGAACTCATCGCCCGCAACACGGATAGACTGCGAAACAACGATACCGCCCATGGCGATGACGGCGACCTCGGTAGTGCCGCCGCCGATATCGATGACCATGGATCCGGTAGGCTCCTCGACGGGAAGATCTGCGCCGATCGCAGCGGCCATGGGCTCCTCGATGAGGTAAGCCTGGCGAGCTCCCGCCTGAATGGTCGCTTCAAAGACGGCACGCTTCTCAACGCTGGTAACGCCGGAGGGGACGCAGACAACAACGCGAGGACGCGGCGTCCACGGATAGCGCTTCTCAGAGGCCTTATCGATAAAGTAGCGAAGCATAGCCTCCGTCACATCGAAGTCGGCGATAACGCCGTCCTTCAAAGGGCGAACGGCAACGATATTGCCCGGAGTACGGCCCAGCATGCGCTTGGCCTCGATGCCGACGGCAAGGATTCGCTCGTCATTCTTATCGATTGCGACAACGGAAGGTTCGCGGATGACGATGCCCTTGCCGCGAACGGACACCAGGGTATTGGCGGTTCCAAGGTCGATGGCAAGGTCGCCATCATACTGACCGAAGAACATATCCATCAATGAAAACAAGGTCACTCCAAAAGGTTAGGGTTCCAAAGAAGTGTAGCGCTGACGTATGGAGACGCTGAGAACGACGGTGCGATTCGAAAAAGTTACCATCTATTCAGACGCGGAGTCAGCGTCACCGAAATCAATGGAGATGCCGGAAACGACCCAGCCGATGCCCTCGCGAACAAAATCAACGGTGTAATCCATGCTGCCGCCCTTGGAAAACTCGACGGACACGGTCGCGGTGCTCTCGGTCATAGACTTATCGAGACCCTGGATAGTGGGGACGGAGCCCTCGGGAATGGAAGAAACGAGCACGGACTTAGCATCGTCAGAAAGGCCGGGGGCAAGATAGGAATCGGTCTCGGTTCCGTTGGTTACCGCCTCGAACAGCTTGGTAAGCGTATCTTGCTGGGTGGGGTAGCCATATCCACGGGTATAGGCAAAGCCAAGTCCGCCGGCGGCGATAAGAACGAGCAGCAAAATGACCAGGAAGATCTTAAGGCCGACATGGCGATGGCGACGGCGGACCTTCATCTCCTTCTTATCCTGCTGAATCATCTCAGACTCCGAAAGGGTGAAGAAACCGGTATCGGAAGGATCGGGAATAAGGTTGCCGGACTGTCCCAGCGGATCGAGCGGGTCGACGCCGGGAGCATAGGCGCCGGTGGTCTGCGGAACGGTAGGAGCCATGGAGCGCTGGGCGGACAGGGTGTCCTGCGCCGTGGCGAGCGACTGCTGCTGCTCGGGCGTAAGTTGATAGATACCGTCTGAAGTGGCGCGGCCAAATGCCTCGATAGCATCAGCGTAACGACCGGCGGCAGCAAGCGCCTGGCCGAGGCCGGCGTTGATAGCGCGCGGATCATCGTGAGGCCCGACGAAGTCAAGTGCGGTGCGGTAGGCCTCGACTGCATCTTCGGGACGAGAAATGAGCAGGAAGCAGTCGCCGAGATTCATCAGTGCGGCAGCCGGGGCGGGATTGGCGCCGTCGATGGCGGCGGAGCGGAACGCCACGCCGGCGTCCGTAGGGTTACCGCTCTTCAACAGAGCGTTACCAAGGCCCATGTACGCCTTGTACGGGGTCGCATAGGAGGAATCCTGCACGGCAAGACCGAAGCTGTTCGCGGCCCCTGCAAGGTCGCCGGCGGCGGCGAGAGCTTTACCCTGATTGGTTAGCAAAGCGCCGGACTTTCCATACGAAGCATCGCGCAAAGCGGCGGAATAGGCTTCGGCGGCATCCTGGAAAAGGCCGAGCCTCATCAAAGAGTTTCCGCGAAGGTGATCGGCCTCGCCGCAGATCTCGTCAGCAGTCTTGGCAGAGGCGAATAGCTGGGCGGCGGAGGAAAAATCTCCGGCACGGTACGCTGCGCGGGCCTGGTCCATAAGCTGTGCGTTCATATATGCTCCTTCGTTTATAGCTTGGTGCCGGGCATGCGCCTAGCGTGCCTCGTGGACAATCTCGACGTGGACAATCTCGTCTCCGGCGCGCAGCTTGGAAATGACGTCCTTGCCCTCGATAGTGCTGCCAAACACCGTGTAGCCGGAATCAAGGTTGTGCTGCGGACCAAGGCAGAAGTAGAACTGGGAACCGGCGGAATCGGGGTTCATGGAGCGGGCCATGGCAAGCGCGCCGTCCTCATGGCTGTTATTTGGGTTTGTGAGGTACTCGGCCTTGATGCAATAGCCCGGGCCGCCGGTGCCGGGCATGCCGTCGGGGCCCTCAAGACCGGCGGCGACGTCGGCGCCGGACATGTCGCGGGTATTGGGGTCGCCACCTTGGATAACAAAACCGGGCACATAGCGATGGAACTTAAGGCCATCATAGAAACCCATCGTGGAAAGCTCGCAGAAGTTCGCGACATGAATGGGAGCGCCCTCGCCGTCAAACTTGACCTTGATGGTACCCTTCGACGTCTCGATTACGGCGCACTCGTCGCCGACAAGCTGATACTCGGGCGTGTAGAGCTCTTTCTTAAAACCAAACATGTGGTTCCTTCCTCGTGCGTTTAAAGCATATTTGTACGAATTGTAGCAATAAGCACGGGCTTACATCAATTGCGCACGTAGGTTATGCCGACTATGGCGAACTAATTTTAGGAACGCTGCTGCGGCTTCCAGGAACCCACATTGGCGTCGTACTGGTTCAGCGCGCTGTTGCCGCCCTGCGCGATGGGCGCCAGGATCTCGCTTTGGTGGGAACTCATCGACTCGCCATCGGGAATGGCCAGCGAGATATCCCAGCTCTGGCAGATCACGTCGACGCGCTCATACATCCACTCGGCAAGCTGCTTTAAGTGGGCGATGTCATCCGCATAGACCGTATCGTCCTGTACTTTCAGGTTGTTAAGCTCATCTTGCGTCTTTTTTATCTGGTCACGCAGGGCGTAGGCACTCTGCGACAGCTCCTGACGGGTGGACAGCGGCGTTCGGAGATAGCCGTTGTTAAAGGAATCGATGACCTCGCCGATCTGATCCTCGTCAGCATAGGACACGATGGTCTGATACAGACCGTCGAGCCTGGTATAGAGCTGATCATCGGTGAGCACGGTTTCTTCCTGGACCACCTCGGCAGAATCGTCCTGCTTGGTATCGTCCTCAGTGGCCTCGCCCTTTTGACGCGTGGGGAAGGTCGTCTGCGCGGCCTGGCCAAACTGGTCGTAGAAGCCAGGCATGACACCCATAGGATCGGCCGTCACGAACCAATAGGCACCGCCGCAAACGACGGCAAGGACCGCGATGATAATGAGCGGCTTGGGGATATGACGCTTGTGCTTGTGATAGGCGTCCTCGTCGGGATGCACCTTGCGCTTGGGTTTTTGAGCATCGTCATGCAGGGAAACGGGCGTGGGAATATCGACCTTGGGGATACCGAAATCCTTATCGAAAGCTGGCAGCACGCAGGTCTCATTGGGGTCGGCGGCGTCCGAAAGCACCGCAGCGGCAGAGGCCGGCGCATGCGGCACCTCGGTATCGATCTGCTCTTGCGTTAGGCGCGGAAAGCCCGCCGTGCGGCCCGCTGCCAGGTCGGATGCGGCCGCGTCCTCGGAGAGGATACCCGGAGCGGGGCGTCCGCATTTGGGGCACGTGCGATCATGCGGAGAAAGACGGGCACCGCAGCCCTCACAGAACACGAACTCGGTGTGCTCCGGACCATCGCCCGGACCCACATAGGCGTTGCAGTAGGGGCAGAACGAGGCGCCGTCCTCGATAGTCTTAAGGCAATGCGGGCAGATCACGGCATCCTCTTTTCGAAGCAATTCAAACAATCGAGGTTAGAGCATAACATCGCCACGGCCCCACAGGAGCAAGGCACCAATTCAACATCGCCAGGGCGCGTAGTTATTTCTTCTTTTTGCTTGGCATCGAGACTTTGATGCCTTGGGCGGACTTGGTCACGCGGGAGCGCTTGGCGCCGCTACCCTTCTTTTTCTTGGGCTGGGCCTGGGCCACGCCCTCGAGTGCGCGGGCCTCGGCCTCGCGAACGGTGCGAGCTTCGCGGCGCTGCGCCATGTCGGCGGCGACGCGCTTGGCAAAACGCTCGGCCGTCGAACCCGTCGAGCTCACCTTGCCGCCACCGCGACCCAAGCGAACGCGCACACCGCGGCCAAAACCAGTTGCGGCATGACGACGACGCGGCTTGAGCGAATCCATCATCGTGGCGAGCTTAAAGAACACCGAGCAGGTAATGACCACGATGACAGCCAAGATAACCATCTGGCCCATCGACAGGTTGGCAATAGACAGCAGCTTCGGGAATCCGATAACGCCCGTCAGGATGCCGACGACTACAAACACAAAGAGCGCCACACGCAAGGGCGTGAGGGGCTGCGAGATACGCCAGATCAGGCTGACGCTCGCCGCGCACGACGTAAGCAGGCACATCGTAGACAGCGTGAGCTGGTTAAAGCCAAACACGCGCGCCACAAAGATATCGAGCGCCGCGGCCAAAATGACCGCAATCGACGCCGGCAGTGCCCGCTTGAGCACGTTCGTCAGGAACGACCCCTTCACGCGAGCATTGTTGGGCTCCAGGCCCAACACAAAGCCCGGCGCGCCGATGCAGAAGAAGTTGATGAGCGTCATCTGAATCGGCTCGAAAGGGTACGGCGGCAGCGCGATGCACAGCGCCGCCAGGCCCATCGAGAACAGCGTCTTGGTCAAGAACAGCGAAGCCGAACGCTGCAGGTTGTTGATGGAGCGACGGCCCTCGGCCACCACGGCGGGCATCGAGGCAAAATCGTTGTCGACGAGTACGATCTCAGCAACGTTACGCGCGGCATCGGAGCCGGCCGCCATGGCGACGGAACAGTCGGCCTCCTTGAGCGCCAGCACGTCGTTGACGCCGTCGCCCGTCATGGCCACGGTGTGCTCGCGGCGCTTGAGTGCCTGCACGAGCTCGCGCTTCTGCTGCGGGGTCACACGACCAAAAACATGGTAGCGGTCCACTGCGGCATCGAGCTTGGCCGGCGTATCGAGCGTCGTGGCGTCCACATAAGCGTCCGCCCCCGGCACGCCCACCACGCGCGCGATCGACGACACCGTACGCGGGTCGTCGCCACTGATCACGTTAAGGGTCACGCCCTGCTCGTTAAAGTAGCCGATGGTCTCGGCCGCCGAGGTACGAATCTCGTCGCGGATGGTCACAAAGCCCACGGGCTCGGCCTCGCCCACCATATCGCCATCGGGCGTAAAGCCGTCCACGCGCGCCACCACGAGCACGCGGCAGGTATCGGCAAGCTCGGCGACACGGTTCTCGACCTGGGCAAACGCACGATCAGAGAGCACAAACTGCGCCGCACCCATCACATAGGAGCCCTGCGCAAACGAGGCACCACTCCACTTTTTGGAGGACGAGAACGGAATGACCGACAGCGGCTCAGACACCTCGACCGGGCGATCGGCGTAATAGTTGAGCAGCGCCTGGCAGGTCTCGTTGGCATCGGCCGAGGTCGCACGCGCCACGTTAGCCAGCGCAAAATCGAGCACCGTGGTATCGACGGGAACGGCGGCGTCGCTCTCCCCCACACCCATACCCTCGACCGGTAGCGGATAGGTACCCTCGACCTCCATGCGACCCGACGTGATGGTGCCCGTCTTGTCCAGGCACAGCACGTCGACGCGCGCGAGCGTCTCGATGCAGTAGAGCTGCTGCGCCAGCACCTTGCGGCGGGCCAGGCGCACCGTGACGATGGCGAGCACCGACGAGGTCAGCAGCACCAGGCCTTGCGGGATCATGCCCAGCAGAGCGCCCACCGTGGACAGCAGCGCCGACGAGGGCACGCGGCCGGCCAGCAGCTCGGAGAAGCACCACGAAAGCGCGCTATCGCCCGGGGTTCCCGCGGCATCCCACAGCTCGCTCACGCTCGAGGCAAACAACGCCAAACCGAGCGGGATCATGATGATGCTCGCAAAGCGCACGATGGCGTTAAGCGCGTTCATGATCTCGGAATTGACCTTTTTGACGTACTTGGCCTCGTTATTAATTTTGGCCACGTAGTTGTCGGCGCCGACATGGATCACGCGGGCGCGCAGCAGACCCGAGTCGATAAAGCTGCCGCTCATGAGCTCGGAACCGGGCTGTTTCTTAATAAGATCGCTCTCGCCCGTCAGCAGGCTCTCGTTCACGAGCGCCTCGCCCGAAACCACCACGGCGTCAGCGGGGATCTGGTCGCCGCGCCCCAGGCGGATGATGTCGTCGAGCACGATCTGGTCCAGGTCGAGCTCCACCTCGGAGCCGTCGCGCACCGCGATGGCCTTCTTGGAGGTCAGCAGCGTGAGCTTATCGACCATCTTCTTAGAGCGCATGGACTGGATGACACCGATGGCGGTATTGAGAAACACCACGAACAAAAACGTCAGGTTCTTAAACGACCCGGTCAAAATGACCAGGAACGCCAAGATCACGTTGATCAAATTGAACAGCGTGCAGAGGTTCTCGATGATGAGCTCTTTGACCGACTTGGTCTTGAGCTCCATGTTGCGGTTGATCTTACCGGCGGCGATGCGCTCCTCGACCTCGGCGGTCGAGAGTCCGCGCTCGATATCCGTTGCTGCCATACCACGTCCCATCACGTCGCGTCGGTATAAGAAAAACCGCCCGGACCATGCGAGGTTCGGACGGTCTCACGTTCGATGGTGCCCCATGTTGGATTCGAACCAACGGCCTTCTGCTCCGGAGGCAGACGCTCTAATCCCCTGAGCTAATAGGGCCAACGTTTGGCATTATACCCAAGTGCACCACGGGCTATCAAAATAAAAGAAAAAGCTTTGCAATTCCGAGGAAGACGCGGCGCAACGGCCCACTTTAGAAGGCAAAAGCGAGTCAGATAGTATAAACTCTCATGCACCATATATACACGGCTCGCGATGCGGGCCGTTTTTGCAAAAGTTATCCATCGAGGTGAGAGGCACACCATGATTGCAATTTTAAAGCAGAGCGCCAGCGACGAAGCCGTCAGCCATATCGTCAGCTGGATTGAGAAAAAGGGCCTGAAGACCGATGTCTCGCGCGGCGAGAATGAGACGATCATCGGCCTGGTGGGCGATACGACCAAGATCGACCCGTTCCTGCTCGAGTCCATGGATGTCGTCGAGCGCGTGCAGCGCGTCTCCGAGCCGTTCAAGCGCGCCAACCGCAAGTTCCACCCCGAGGACTCCGTCATCGACTGCGGCCACGGCGTCAAGATCGGCGGCGATCAGTTCCAGGTCATCGCCGGCCCGTGCTCCGTCGAGGGCGAGAACCTCATCCGC
This sequence comes from uncultured Collinsella sp., assembly GCA_900550415.1. Lineage (GTDB taxonomy): Bacteria > Actinomycetota > Coriobacteriia > Coriobacteriales > Coriobacteriaceae > Collinsella. The sequence continues at coordinate 15,899 of URSO01000032.1, read as the reverse complement.
ATCGCACGCCGCGTGAAGGCCGCCGGCGCCACGATGCTGCGCGGCGGTGCCTACAAGCCCCGCACTTCCCCGTACGCCTACCAGGGCATGGGCCCCGCCGGTCTGGACCTGCTGTGCGAGGCGTCTGCCGAGCTCGACATGCCGATCGTCACCGAGATCATGGACCCGCGCGACGTGCAGGTCTTCCTGGACAAGAAGATCGACGTCATGCAGATCGGCGCCCGCAACGCCCAGAACTTCCCCCTGCTTAAAGAGGTCGGCAAGACCAAGACTCCGATCTTGCTTAAGCGCGGCATGTCCGGCACGATCGATGAGCTGCTCATGGCCGCCGAGTACATCATGAGCGAGGGCAACGACAACGTCATCCTGTGCGAGCGCGGCATCCGCACCTTCGAGACCCGCACCCGCAACACCTTCGACCTCAATGCCGTGCCGGTGCTGCACCACCTGTCGCACCTGCCCGTCGTCGCCGACCCCAGCCACGCCACCGGCTACACCCGCTACGTTGAGCCCATGGCGCTCGCCGCGACCGCCTGCGGCGTCAACGGCCTGGAGATCGAGGTCCACGACGAGCCGAGCCGCGCATGGTCCGACGGCGCTCAGGCCCTCACCCCCGACCAGTTCGACGACACCATGCGCCGCATCCGCGCCATCCGCGAGGTCGTCTGCCAAGAGACCATGGAGTAGCCCATGGGTACAGTGAGAAACGCGCGCGTTAACCATGGCGGCCCCAAGTGCGCCGGCATCGTCGGCCTGGGCCTCATCGGCGGCAGCTTTGCCCGCGGCTATGCGCAGGCGGGCGTCCGCGTGCTGGCCTGGGACCCCGATGACGATGTCATGACGGCCGCCAGCATGGGCACTGTCGCCGGAGAGCTTAACGACAAGACGCTCGGCGAATGCGACATCATCGTCCTTGCCTGCTATCCCGAGGCATGCATCGAGTGGCTCGAGGCGCACGCCCAGGCGCTCGCCGACGCCACCGACACCGAGGCCATCATGGGCCCCGTGGTGATCGACACGGTGGGCGTCAAGGGCATCGTGTGCGAGCGCGCCTTTGAGCTTGCCCGCGAGCACGGCTTTTACTTTGTGGGCGCGCACCCCATGGCGGGCACGCAGTACTCGGGCTATGCGCACTCCCGCGCCGACCTGTTCCAGGGCGCCCCGCTCGTGCTCGTACCGCCCGCGGTGGACGATGCGCTCAAACTGGAGCTTTTGGGCCAGGTGCGCGAGATGGTACGCCCCTTGGGCTTTGGCAAGTTCAGCGTGACCAGCGCCGCCGAGCACGACCGCGTCATCGCCTTTACGAGCCAGCTCGCGCACGTCGTCTCCAACGCCTATGTTAAGAGCCCGACCGCTCAGGTCCACCACGGCTTTTCGGCCGGCAGCTACCGCGACCTCACCCGCGTGGCGCACCTCAATCCGCAGATGTGGTCCGAGCTCATGATCGACGACGCCAATGCGCTCGCCTTCGAGATCGACCATCTGATCGAATCGCTTGGCGCCTACAGCCGCGCGCTCAAGGACCGCGACCAGCGCTATCTGGAGAATCTCCTTGCCGAGGGCGACCGAATTAAGCGCGCACTCGACGACGAGGCCTCCCACTAGACCACCTATCACGCCAGGTCGAAAGGACCGAAGCTTATGGCGATTACCATCGATATCGACACCGCACGCCCCTACCAGGTGCATGTTGGAACGTTTTTGCTGGAGCAGGCGGGACCGCTCGTGCGCGCCACTGCCGGCGGCACCAAGGCCGTCATCGTGACGGACACCAACGTGGGCCCGCTCTACCAGATGCCCGTTAAGCAGAGCCTGGAGGCGTCAGGCTACGAGGTGAGCATCTGCACCTTCGAGGCCGGCGAGGCCCATAAGCGCGCCGAAACCTATGTTGCCATTTTGGAGTTTGTGGCCGAGCACGAGCTTTCGCGCTCCGACGTGATCGTGGCACTCGGCGGTGGTGTCGTGGGCGACGTGGCGGGCTTTGTGGCCGCCACCTACATGCGCGGCTGCAAGTTTGTGCAGATCCCCACGAGCCTGCTCGCCATGGTGGATTCGTCGGTGGGAGGCAAGACCGCCATCGACCTGGCTGCCGGCAAGAACTTGGCCGGCGCCTTTTGGCAGCCGAGCGTGGTTATCGCCGACGTGGGGTGCCTGGCCACCCTCACGCCCGAGCAGTTCGCCGACGGTTGCGGCGAGGTCGTCAAGCACGCCGTGATCGCCGATCCGGAGCTTTTCGCCGAGCTGGAGAAGACCCCGCTCACGCTGGAGCTGCTCAACCGCGATGTGGCCCGCGTAGCGCTCATCATCGCCCGCAATATCGACATCAAGCGCGCCGTGGTCGTCGCCGACGAGCGCGAAACCAACCAGCGCAAGCTCCTCAACTTTGGACACAGCGCCGGACACGCCGTCGAGGCCTGCGAGCACTTTGAGCTCGGACACGGCAACTGCGTGTCGATCGGCATGGGTATCATCACGCGCGCCGCGGCCCTGCACGGCGTCTGCGATGCTGCGCTGCCCGGTCGTATTGAGGAGCTCTGCGCCCGCCATGGCCTCAAGACCCGCTGCGGCCTAGATGCCGATGCCGTCTTTGCCGAAGCGCTCCACGACAAGAAGCGCGCGGGCGACACCATCGACCTGGTGATTCCGCACGGCATTGGCCGCTGCAGCATCGACCGCACGCCACTTTCCACTTTCCACGAACTCATTGCCGAGGGCCTCGGCCAGAAGGGAGACGCATCCGCATGCTAGCCCGCATCACCCCGTCCCCGCTCAAGGGCACCGTTCCCGCCATCGCGTCCAAGTCGATGGCGCATCGCCTCATCATCTGCGCTGCGCTTGCCAACGGCGAGACGCACGTCACCTGCAACACCACCTGCGCCGACATCGAGGCCACGGTGCGCTGCCTTACGGCACTGGGTGCTCGCATCGAGACCGTCGAGGACGGCTTCCAGGTCCACCCCACCATGAAGAGTGTTGAGTTTGGCCTGCTCAAGGCCCTTGCCGGCGGCACGCTTGACTGCGGTGAAAGTGGCTCCACGCTGCGCTTTATGCTGCCTGTCGCCTGCGCGCTGGGTGCGGATGCCACCTTCGTAGGCCAGGGCCGCCTGGGCGCCCGCCCGCTCTCCCCGCTCTCGGACGAGATCATCGCCGCCGGCTGCGACCTACAGGGTCTGGGCGGTTTTCCGCTCAAGACGAGCGGCCGCATGCGCCCGGGCACCTTTGTGCTTCCGGGCAACGTGAGCTCGCAGTACATCTCGGGCCTGCTGCTGGCAGCCCCGCTGCTGGCCCAGCCCTCCTGCGTGCAGGTAACCGGCCTCATTGAGAGCCGTCCCTACATCAACCTGACGATCCAGGCCATGAAGGCCTTTGGCGTCGAGGTCAACGTCGAGCGTATTCCGGCCAAGGACGGCCAGCCCGAGGTCACGAACTTCCGCGTGAGCAGCGGCTCGTACCGCACGCCCGGCAGCGTTGCTGTCGAGGGCGACTGGTCCAACGCCGCCTTTTGGCTGTGCGCCGGTGCCATCGGCACCGACCCAATCACCGTCGAGGGCGTGTCGCTAAGCTCCGCACAGGGCGACCGTAACGTGCTTGCCGCGCTTTCGCGCTTTGGCGCCCGCATCGTGCGCTCCACCAACGCCGCCACCGTGCAGTCCGACAAGCTCGCCGGCTTTGAGATGAGTGCCCACGACATTCCGGACCTGGTGCCCGTCATCTCGGCCGTGGCCTCGTTGGCACAGGGCCGCACCTTTATTCGCGATTGCGCCCGTCTGCGCATCAAGGAATCCGACCGTCTGGCCACCACCACCCGCGAGCTCTGCGCGCTGGGTGCGCAGGTGCGTATTGCCGGCGACGATCTCATCATCAAGGGCGTCGACGCCTTCACCGGCGGCGAGGTCGATTCGCACAACGACCATCGCATCGCCATGATGGCCGCTATCGCCGCGAGCCGCGCCACCGGCGAGGTCGTGATCCACGGCGCCGAGGCCGTCAACAAGTCCTATCCCGATTTCTTCGACCACTACCGCCTGCTGGGCGGCAAGGTCACGCTCGAGGAGGAATAGCATGTCCTCGACCTTTGGCAACGTCTTGCACTTAAGCATCTTCGGCCAGTCGCACTCCCCCGCCATCGGCTGCTCCCTCGATGGCATTCCGGCGGGCATCGCCGTTGACCAAGAAGCGCTGCAGGCCTTTTTGAACCGTCGCGCCCCCGGTCGCGACGAGACCGCGACCAAGCGCCGCGAGGCCGACGCCGCCCAAATCATCGCCGGCGTGGTCGATGGGCACACCACCGGCGCGCCCATTGCCGCGATTATCGAGAACACCAACACGCGCTCCAAGGATTACTCCGAGCTGCGCCGCAAGCCCCGTCCGGGACATGCGGACTTCCCTGCGCGCGTGAAGTATCACAACATGCACGATGTCGCCGGCGGCGGGCATTTCTCCGGCCGCCTAACGGCACCCCTGTGCATCGCCGGCGGCATTGCGCTGCAGGCACTCGAGGCCTGCGGCATTAAAGTGATGGCGCATGTGGCGCAGATCGGCGGCATCTCCGACCTGCCGATGGACGATATGGTCTATCGCGAGGCCGACCGCAAGGCGATCCTTACGAACGATCTGCCGTGCATTGACGCCGCCGCAGCCGGCCGCATGCGTGAGGAGATCCTAGCCGCGCGCGATGAGCTCGACAGCATCGGCGGTATCGTGGAGTGCGGCATCTATGGGCTTCCCGCGGGCATCGGCGACCCCATGTTTAATGGCATCGAAAACCGCATCGCGCAGATCGCCTTTGGCATTCCCGCCGTAAAGGGCGTTGAGTTTGGCATGGGCTTTGCCGTGGCCGCCATGCGCGGCAGCGAGAACAACGACCCGTATCGCATCGATGCCGAGACGGGCGAGATCGAGGTCGAGTCCAACAACGCTGGCGGCATCCTGGGCGGCATTTCCACGGGTGCGCCTGTCATGTGGCGTATGGCTGTAAAGCCGACGCCCTCAATCGGTCGCGAGCAGCAGACCGTGGACATGGACGCTATGGAAAATGCCGAGCTCTCGGTCCACGGCCGCCACGATCCCTGCATCGTCCCGCGCGCCGTCCCCGTAGCCGAAGCAGCAGCCGCCCTCGCCATCTGGGACGCCCTCCTCGAAGACGCCGCCCAGCGCTAACTACCCACCCCTCAACATCCCCCGACACGTGAAAGGGGTCTCCATGGACCTTGCTGACATCCGCCAGGCCATCGATGGCATCGATACTGCGCTCCTCAACAGCTTTATCGAGCGCATGGACATTGCCACCGAGGTCGCCAAGTCAAAAATCGAGATGGGCAAGGCCGTCTTCGACCCCGCCCGCGAACGCTCCAAGCTCAACAACCTCGCCGGCCGCGTGCCCGAACGCTACGAGGCCCAAACCATCGCCTTGTTCCGTCTCCTCATGAGCATGAGCAAGGCCGAGCAGCAGCGCTACATCAACGAGCTCAAGGGCATCACCGTCTCGCAAAAGGCCCATGCCACGGAATCACCCTTTAACACACCCTTCCCCCAGACGGCTAGCGTCGCCTGCCAGGGCGTCGAGGGCGCTTACAGCCAGATCGCCGCGTGTAAGCTCTTCGATGTGCCCGATATCGCGTTCTTCGAGACCTTTGAGGGCGTTATGCGCGCCGTGCGCGACGGCTTCTGCGAGTTTGGCGTACTGCCCATCGAAAACTCCACCGCAGGTTCCGTCAACGCCGTCTACGACCTGCTCGCCCAGTTCGACTTCCATATCGTGCGCTCGCTGCGCCTCAAGATCGACCACAATCTGCTCGTCAAGCCCGGCACCAAGCTCTCAGACGTGCGCGAGGTTTACAGCCACGGCCAAGCCATTGCCCAGTGCGCCGGCTATATCGAGAACCGAAACCTGCACGCCACCAAGTACCCCAACACCGCCATGTCGGCCGAGATGGTTGCCAACTCCGAGCGCGCCGACGTCGCCGCCATCGCCTCGCGCAGCTGCGCCGCGCTGTATGGCCTGGAGATACTGGAGCCCAACATCCAGGACTCGGACAACAACTACACGCGCTTTGTCGTCATCAGCCGCGAGCCGCGTGTCTATCCCGGTGCCAACCGCACCTCGCTCATGATCACCACGACCAACGAGCCGGGCGCACTCTACCGCGTGCTCGAGCGCTTCTACGCCCTCAACATCAACCTCATCAAGCTCGAGAGCCGTCCCATCCCCGGCCGCGACTTTGAGTTTATGTTCTACTTTGACCTGGACTGCCCCTTTGGCAGCAGGGCCCTCGACGACCTGCTCGATTCCATCGACGACGTGTGCGAGAGCTTTACCTACTTTGGCAGCTACACGGAGGTGCTCTAGATGACCGATGCCGCCGCAACCCGCCCCTACGGCGTGCTGGGCCGCGTGCTGGGCCACAGCTACACCCCGACCATCTACAAGGAGCTCGCGGGGCTCGAGTACGTGCGATTTGAGCGCGAGCCCGAGGACCTCGAGGCCTTTATGACGGGCAACGAATGGGAGGGCGCCAACGTGACCATCCCCTACAAACGCGCCGTCATGGAATACCTGGATGAGCTGAGTCCCCTGGCCGAGCGCATGGGCAACGTCAACACCATCACGCGCCTGCTCGACGGCCGTCTGCGTGGCGACAACACCGACTACTTCGGTTTTCAGTGCCTGGTCGAGGAGCTGGGGGTTGATGTTGCCGGCAAGAAGGCTCTCGTGCTCGGAGCCACCGGCGGCGCGGGTACTACGGCCAGTATGGTGCTCGGCGATCTGGGCGCCACCGTCGTGCCCGTGGGCCGCACGAGCGAGGTCAACTACGACAATATCTCGCAGCAGTCCGACGCCGCGTTGCTCGTCAACTGCACGCCTGCCGGCATGTTCCCCCACTGCCCCGACGCTCCCTGCACGCTCGAAGGCCTCGATGCGCTCGAGGGCGTCATCGACATTGTCTACAACCCTGCCCGCACGGGTCTGATGCTCGAGGCCGAGCGCCGCGGCATCCCCTGCATCGGCGGCCTGCTGATGCTTGTAGCCCAGGCGGCGCAAGCCGTCGAGCGCTACACCGGCAAGGTCACCCCGCGCGAGCGCATCCTGGACGTGACGGAACGTCTTTCTCGCCGCGAACAGAACATCGCGCTGATCGGTATGCCGGGCTCGGGCAAGACCCGTGTGGGCGAGCAGATTGCCCTGCTCACGGGGCGAGAGCACATCGATCTGGATCGCGCCCTCGAGGAGCGCCTGGGCATGCCCTGCGCCGACTTTATCGTCGAGCGCGGCGAGGCGGCGTTCCGCGAACAGGAGACGGCGGCGCTGGCCGACATCTCCAAGCGCAGCGGCCTGGTGCTTTCCACCGGCGGCGGCGTGGTCACGCGCGACGAGAACTACCCGCTGCTGCACCAGAACAGCCAGATTGTGATGCTCAATCGCAAGCTCGACGAGCTCGCCCACAAGGGCCGCCCCATCACGGCGCGCGATGGCATCGACAAGCTCGCCGAGCAGCGCATGCCGCGCTACCGCTCCTGGGCCGACTACATCATCGACTCACGCGACTGCGCCGCCAACACCGCCCAAGCCCTCCTCGACACCCTCCCACCCGCTCTCTAACCAAAACCACCACAAAGGGGACAGGCACCTTTGTGGTGGTTTTCCAATCGCAAAGGAAGCAACCATGAAAGCACTCGTCATCAACGGCCCCAACCTCAACATGCTCGGCATTCGCGAGCCGGGCATCTATGGCAGCGACAACTACGACCGCCTAGTGCAGATCTGCCAGGAAGCGGGCGCTGCACAGGGCTTCGACGAGGTCGAGGTCTTCCAGTCCAACCACGAGGGCAGCATCGTCGACAAGATCCAAGAGGCCTACGGCAAGGTCGACGGCATCGTCATCAACCCGGCAGCTTACACGCACACGAGCGTCGCGATCCTCGACGCCCTCAAGGCCGTCGCCATCCCTGCCGTCGAGGTACACATCAGCGCCGTCGAGACGCGCGAGGACTTCCGCCAAGTGAGCTATGCGCGCCTAGCCTGCTTCGCCACCATCACCGGCGAGGGCCTGCAGGGCTACGCTCACGCTCTGAAGCTGCTGAGGGAGCGTATCGAAAAGTAGCCTCGCGAGCAAATCCATCAACGCGATTCACACGCTAATAATGCCAGTGCCGACAGCAGCAACCTCGCTACTGGCGGCACTTTATTACTGGCATATAATCATTGCAGTCACACAACGTCTGGAGACGCGCATGTTAAGCATCCATCTGGGGGATTACCCCGGTTCCATCTACGATACCGAAACCTATTTTAGGAACTCATACTTGGACTCATGGTTCGAAGACCCTATGGCCGCACAGATTATTAAAAGCGTGGACGGATCAGAGCTCATCGGTCCCCACAACATCGTAAGCAAACAGCTGGGCTCGATCACCCCATTCGAACTGTCCGGCGGCGTTAAGACGCTGCTGCTAGTGCGCAATCTCCCAAATATGGTGTTCAACGCATCCACCTGCGGAGACAACTGTGCCCGCTGGCTACTCAAGATCGGCAAAGAGCAGGATGTGCTGGTGACCTTATACCACATCATGAAGTTCCCCTGGAAAAACTTTGAAATCCGCATTGAAAACGATGGCCGCATCGTCAAAAACATGCGGGAGTTTGTCGGCGCCACAAATGACTTTTTGGATGTTGATGAGTAATGAAGGGAACACATACCGTTGTCGTCGAGCGTGCAAAGGTCAAATACACACTCACGTTTAAGCGCAATATTTCCTTTATACGCGGCAACAGCGGCACGGGCAAAACGACGCTCATCTCGATGATTCGCGACTACAACGACCGAGGACCGGAAAGCGGCGTTATGCTCAGCTGCGACGTGCCCTGCGAAACGCTTTCCGGCAGACGCTGGGAGCGCGAGCTGTCAATCATCGAAGATTCGATCGTCTTTCTAGATGAAGGCAACGAGTTTATCTACTCAAAGGACTTCGCCAAAGCCTTAAACGGCTCGTCCAACTATTTTGTTCTGATATCTCGTCGCGACGCCAACGAACTCCCCTACAGCGTCGACGAGATCCTAAAGCTAGTCAACACCACAAGCAAGACAATTAATGGCCGCAAGAGCGACAGACGCTTCTACTCGGTGACCAAGCCGCTATATGACCACACGGCAAGCATGTTGTATCAGGATCTAAATGTTGGATTCGAAATACCCGACGCCGTAGTTGTCGAGGACAGTAAGTCGGGATATCAATTCTACAGCGCTCTGTGCAATCGGCTGGGAATCCCCTGCTATACCGCCACCGGCGTAGCAAATCTAAAGCGAACGATTCACGAATGTCCCGAGCAAAACGTCCTCGCCATAGGAGATGGCGCAGCGTTTGGCCCCTACATCGAAAAGGTGCTGGGGCAGCGCGTTTACAAGAACGTTCGTCTGTTTCTTCCAGAATCGTTTGAGTGGACGCTTCTGCGATCTGGCCTTATCCCCAGCAACGATATCCCAAAGATTCTTGAGGATCCATCGAACTACATCGAAAGCCGCGACTACCTGAGCTGGGAGCGATTCTTCACCGATGTGTTGGTCAAATACTCGGCAGATACTCGCTACGCCTATAGAAAGGCACGACTCAACCAACAGTACCTAAAGCCGCAAGCAATGGATGCAGTTGCAAGCGTCTTACCCGAGTGTCTGAAGGCGAAATAACGAGCCCTTAGAATCATCTAAGAGTCCATGAAAAAAGCCCAGACCACCAAGCGGTCCGGGCTTAATAAACGATGGTGCTCCATGGCGGATTCGAACCGTCGACCTTGGGATTAGAAGTCCCCTGCTCTATCCAACTGAGCTAATGGAGCATATAACCGCACGCCCAAGCAAGCGCAAGCCTGTCAGGCGCAAGTAATTATAACCTAGTTGAACTGCTCGCGGTACGCCTTGCAGACCTCATCGACCGGGCCGTCCATGCGAAGGTCACCCTTCTCAATCCAAACGGCACGCTGGCAGATGCGTTCAACCTGCTCCATGGAGTGCGAAACGAACAGAACCGTCACGTCGCCGCTCTGGATAAAGTGCTGGATGCGGGCCTCGCACTTCTGCTGGAAGAACACATCACCGACGGACAGTGTCTCGTCAACGATCAGAATATCGGGCTCGGTAATCGTCGCAATTGCAAAGGCAATACGCGCCACCATACCCGAGGAGAAGTTCTTGAGCGGCATGTCGACAAAGTTCTGCAGCTCAGCGAACTCGATCATGCCGTCAAAGTTGGCGTCGATGAACTCCTTGGTATAGCCGAGCAGGGCGCCGTTCAGATAGATGTTCTCGCGGGCGGTCAGCTCGGGGTCAAAGCCGGCACCAAGCTCAATCAACGGCGCGATGTTACCGTGTACCTTAACGCTGCCCTCGCTAGGCTCAAGCACGCCAGCGATAATCTTGAGCATCGTAGACTTGCCGGAACCATTGGTGCCAACCAGACCGACAACTTCGCCGCGATGAATCTCGAACGAGATGTGCTTAAGCGCCCTAAACTCCTCAAAGAACAGCTCGTGCTTGGCGAGCTTGATGAAGTACTCCTTGAGGTTGGTCAGCGACTCGGACGCCATGTTAAAGATCATGGTGACGTCGTCGACCTCGACAGCCAGAGGCTGCTCGCTGTAATCAACAACAGATTCAGTCATCACAGCACTCCTTAGATGTAGAGGATGAACTTGCGCTCGGACTTATGGAACACGGTGTAGCCAATAACAAGCGCAAGGACCGCCCAAGCGGCGCACATACCAAACGTCATAAGCGAGGGCGTAGTCTGGAACAAGAAGATATCACGCATAAACTGCAGATAGTTGTACATGGGGTTCGCATACATCAAGATACGCACGAGATGCGGCATTTGCGCAATATAGTCAGTCGTCCAGAAGATGGGCGTAATATAAGTCCAAGCCGTAATGACGACGCTCCACAGATGCATAACGTCGCGGAAAAAGACCGTAAGGGCAGAGAGCATCATGCCCAGGCCCATGCAGAAGCACATAAGCAGCAGCAGGCAAACCGGCAGCAGAATCAGGTGCCAAGAAGGCATAACGCGGAACCACAGCATAACGATGGCGACGGCGACCAGCGAGAAGGCAAAGTTGACCAGCGAGAAGAGCACCTTCTGCACCGGGAAGACCCAGCGGTGCACCTTAACCTTCTTGAGCAGAGGGGCAGCACCCACGATCGACGTCAGGGCCTGGTTCGTAGACTCGGACATGACGGCAAAGGTAACGTTACCCACGATCAAGTACAGCGGGTACATCTCGGGCGTCATTGAGCCATTGCGGCCCTGGCCAAAAATCGTCGAGAACACGATGGCCATGACAATCATCATCAGCAGCGGGTTGAGCACCGACCATGCGACGCCCAGAACGCTGCGGCGATACTTGATCTTAAAATCCTTGGTAACGAGCTGACGAAGGATAAACGCGTCCTTCTCAAATTCGTTCTTAGCAAACGTCGCAGGCAGACTGCGAGTTTCTTGTTGCTTTGTCTGATCCGACACGGATGCAACTCCTTTACTCGTAATCGTTGACAAACGAACAGTATAGACCCGACGGCCATGCAAACGATACGCGCAACAAAACTGGAGAACTAACCCACATCTTAGGATGCCAAGCCCAAACGGCTATACTTTCAGGGATTGAATATATAAGGAGCATTGAGTGAATTCTGAATCCATCGCCGTCATCATCCCTTGCTACAACGAAGCGCTCACGATTGGTAAGGTCATCGACGACTTTCACCGCGAGCTTCCGCAAGCGACGGTCTATGTCTATGACAACAACTCATCGGACGATACCTCACGCATCGCTACCGAGCACGGCGCCACGGTCCGCTTTGAGCCCCGCCAGGGAAAGGGCAACGTGTGCCGCCAGATGTTTCGCGATATCGACGCCGATTGCTACCTGATGGTCGACGGAGACGACACCTACCCCGCCGAGGCGGCCAAAACCCTCTGCGAGCCCATCCTTAACGGCACGGCCGATATGACCGTAGGCGACCGTCTTTCCAACGGCACCTACTCCGAGGAGAACAAGCGCGCCTTCCATGGCTTTGGCAACAATCTGGTCCGCGCCATGATCAAGTGGATCTATGGCTACAGCTTCGATGACGTCATGACCGGCTACCGCGCCATGAGCCGTCCTTTCATCAAAACCTTCCCCGTGCTTTCCGAGGGATTCCAGATCGAAACCGAGCTCTCAATCCACGCCGTCGACCACCGCTGGCGCATCAAAGATGTGCCCATCGAGTACCGCGACCGTCCCGAGGGTTCCGAGTCCAAGCTCAATACCGTGAGCGACGGCATTAAAGTCGTCGCGATGATCGGCACGTTGTTCAAGGACTACCGCCCGCTGAAGTTCTTCAGCCTCGTCGCGCTTCTATTCGCAATTATCGGCCTGGCTTTGGGCATTCCTATCTTTGTTGAGTACTTTCAGACCGGCCTGGTCCCGCGCTTCCCCACTGCCATGCTCGCCGCCTCATTTATGTTCCTGTGCGGTCTGAGCCTCGCGACCGGATTCATCCTCGATTCCGTGGCAAAGGTCGAAAAAAAGCAGTGGGAGGTCAACGTGTACAGCAAATACGCCTACGACGACCAGCCCGGCCACCCTACTTCCAAGCAAAGCGAGAGGTAAACCACCATGCCGCTCATCTCCATCGTCGTGCCGTGCTACAACGAGCAGGAATCACTTCCGATCTTTCTCAAAGAGCTCGATGGCGTCGTTCGCATCATGACCCAACAAGACCCCGGCATCTCCTTTGAAGCCGTCCTCATCGACGATGGTTCGGCAGACAAAACGCTCGCCGTCATGAAAGCAGAAGCTGCGGCGGCGCACCCATACGCCATCCGCTGGCACTCTTTCTCGCGCAACTTTGGCAAGGAGGCGGCGCTACTCGCCGGACTCCAGCACGCAAAGGGCGACTATGTCGCCACCATGGACGCCGACATGCAGGACCCGCCCTCGCTCCTGCCGCAGATGTACCAGATTCTGCAAACCGAAGACTACGACAACGTCGCCACACGCAGGACCACCCGCGAGGGCGAGCCTCCTATCAGGTCGTTCTGTGCCCGTATGTTCTACAAGATCATCAACCGCATTTCAAAGGCCGACATCGTCGACGGAGCACGCGATTTTAGGCTCATGAAGCGACCTATGGTCAACGCCATCATCTCCATGGGCGAATACAACCGATTCTCCAAGGGCATTTACGGCTGGGTCGGCTTCAAGACCAAATGGCTCCCCTACGTAAACGTCAACCGCGTGGCCGGCGAGACCAAATGGAGCTTTTGGTCGCTGCTCCTCTATTCCATCGACGGCATCGTCGCGTTTTCCACGGCGCCACTCTCCCTCGCCGCCCTCACGGGTATCGTCTTCTGCCTCATCGCCATCCTAGGATTTATCGTCATCCTGGTCAAAACGCTTGTTTGGGGCGACCCCGTAGGCGGATAGCCCTCCCTTGCCTGCCTCATTACGCTGTTTGGCGGTATGCAGCTCCTGTGTCTGGGAATCATTGGCGAGTACCTGGCAAAAGCCTACTTGGAGGCCAAGCGCCGCCCCATCTATATCATCCGAGAGTCCAACGAGGAATCTGATGACACAGCCCAATAACAGCACGCTCAAGAATGTGGCGTTCTACGCCGCCTGCTTCACGTTTTCCGTCGCACTCTTTGTCGCACTTGCAGCGGCGGGGCATGTCTACCCCCTTGGCGACAACTCGTTTCTCACCAACGATCTCAAATACCAATACATCGACTTCTTCGCGTGGTTTCGCCGCGTCCTTTTAGGCGAGGCAAACCTTCGCTATTCCTTCTCGCAGGGACTCGGCATGAACACATGGGGGCTCTATAGCTACTACCTCGCCAGCCCCTTCAACCTGCTCTGCGTGCTGTTTCCCGCAGACAAGCTGACGCTCTTCGTATTTGCCATAACCGCGCTCAAACTGGGCTGCATCCACATCAGCAGCGCTTGGTATGTGCAAAAGCGCTTTGACCTGTCCAAGCCCGCCGCATTCCTGCTTTCCCTCTCGTTCACGTTTTGCAGCTGGACCATCAGCAACCTGCGCAACCCACTCTGGATCGATTGCCTCATCCTGCTGCCCATCTGCGCCTACGGATGCCACGAGCTCATTCGCAAGCAGCGTATGATTCGACTCGTCATCGCAATGGCGCTCAATGTCATGTTCTGCTGGTATACGGCCTACATCAGCATCCTGTTCCTCTGCATCTTCGTATTGGTCGAATTTGTCGATTATGTTGCAGAAAAAGGATTTAGCTGGAAGCTCATGCTCGATCGGGCCCTGCGGTTCGCCGGGGCTATCGCGCTTGGATTGCTTCTGTCCGCCTGGACCTTTTTGCCGACCATCCTTGCCATGTCCAAGGGCGGACCTGTTCTGGCACTCGGCCCCCTACTTAAAACCAGCCTCAAGTCGCTCATCAGGGGCTTTCTTCCCTGCATGTGGGTAAACAACGAAAGCACACCGCAGTTCTATTGCGGCATCATCATGATGCTGCTCGCGGTAAGCCTACTGGTTAACCGCACGGTTTCAATCAAGACGCGAATTGCAACACTCGTCGTCACGATAATCCTGGTCGCCAACTCCGTTTTGAGCCCGCTCGAGTACATCTGGTGCGGCATGCGCGTTCCCAATGGCTTCTACTCGCGCACGGCTTTTTTGCTGAGCTTCTTTGCGCTGTGGGCCGCAGGATACGCGCTGCAGAAACTCCAAGAGCGGCCAACATTACGTCGAGCCCATCGTCCGGCCATCATCATGCCACTCCTGGCACTCACGGCAATTGAACTATTTGCCAACGCCCATGTTATGTGGAACCAGCTGTACACAGGCTATTCCGAAGAAGCCAACAGCGCCTATATCGCCACCGCAACCGACACGATCACGGCTATTCAAGACCAGACTTCGGCGTCGTTCTACCGCATTGACCGTACGACCACGCGTGTCGATAGCGCCGCCCTCAACGAAGGCTTGACGCTTGGATACAACCAGCTGTCCTCGTATTCGTCCGCCAACAACCCGCAGGCCATCGCACTGCTCAACTCCCTTGGATACAGCAGTGTCGGCGAATTCTCGACCCGTTATGCTGAGCCCATTCTCGCCGTCGATGCCCTACTGGGAGTCAAGTATGCCATTCCTGAAAACGTGCCTGCGGGATACGTTTTATCCAAGACGAATCAGGCCGACCCCACAAGCGCGGTGTACGAGAACCCCTATGCGCTCAGCATTGGCGTCGCAGCCTCAAGCGATATCCAAAACAGCACGCTGAAGAGCGAGAACCCCTTCGAAAAGCAGAACGACCTCTACAGCAAAATCCTAGGCCGCGAGGTCAAGCTCTATACCAAGGTCGAGGCCACGAGTACGGAGAATAGCGATAGCTTAAAGCAATGGAGCGTTACTCTTCCGGCAAGCTCCATCGGATATCTCTACATCAACAAAGATGCGACCGCCGGCAGTTATTGGCCCGTCACCCTTACCATCGACCAGCGAACGATCGAAAACGAGGCCTGGAGATTCGACAATAATATCCGCCAGATTGCGGATGCATCGGACGCCCCGAGCCAGCATACGGTGTCAATCGGAGTCGCAGAGGGCTATACAGACATGCCCCAAGACAATGAGCCGGTCTTTTACGCCCTCAATCTGGACGTTTTCGAGCAGATTATTAACGAGCTTAAAACGAGTGAATTTGTTCCGACGGTTTTTGGGGACGGAAGGATCGAAGGTGAATATACCGCCAAGGATGACGGCAACCTGCTGCTGAGCGTTCCGTACGATGAGGGCTGGAACGTAACGGTAAACGGAACCGCCGCAGAATTAACTCCCGCCGCCGATAAGGGTTTGTCATGCTTGAGCGTGCAGAAAGGCACGAATAAGATC
>URSO01000031.1 GCA_900550415.1 uncultured Collinsella sp. | reverse complement strand
CATGACCAGAAGGTCTATGCCGTCCTCTTTTCATGCCAATTTGTTCGCTCTGGTGACCGCTCGCTGTCCGTCCTCTGCTTGCGGCGCTGCTTTGGTTCTGGCATTTGGGGTAGTTGCTGGGGACGTTCTTGAAAGACTAGTCGTTTAAGAACGTCCCCAGCGACTAGGTCAAAAGGCTCCGAGCGCGGCGTGCTCACGCCCGTCGTGGTGCGCCCGAAGGGGGGGGACGGCTGCTACGGGCTCGATCATTTGTGAGGAGAAGACGAACCAGCCGTTGCAGAGCCAATATGGACCTCGCCGACCTCGGCAAGCTGCTCGATGAGTGGAAGCCCTGTCGGGTCGTCTATTTCAACACCACCCAGAATGATGGTGTCATCGCGCATGTCGATCTGTGTGTTGAACACAGCGAGATTAAAGCCGGAGGCTACAAATCCGATAGCAGCCAGGACGAGCCCCGTGGCAACAAGCCCACCCGCTACGGCAAGGTAAATCTTTTTTACGCTGGACATGTTTGAACTCCTTCCTATGCCGTGAGCGGCGCCGCTTCAGCGCCCCTGCGGCTCTTATTGCCTCGATCTTTCCAGAAGGGCGAAACGGCTTTCTTCGCCCAAAGGGCAGAGAGGCGCGCGATCTGCTTGGACGCCGTCCAGGCGCCGGCTCCCGCGAGGAGCGCCACGCCGATGGAAGCGAATCCCATTCCCATCGAGGTTAAAACGTACGGAACATGCCCGATAATGATGCCGTCCACGGCGAACAGGAGCCCCACCACGCCCGCGCCCCCGAATGCCGCGGCCACGATCCACACGCAGAGCGCAAGAACCCAAATGCAGATGTAGACTGCAGCGGCAACGGCGACGAACGCGAGCAGCAGCGGAATCCATACCGGAGAGCCCACGATGGCGAGCGCCCATAGAAGCGCCGTGCTCTTGCGCTTGGTCCTCGCAATTGCGCGCGGCACGGCGGGCAGTTCGTCGAGCGTTGCCTCGGCGACCTCACCGGGCGTGCCCATGGCGGCCACAGCCTCGGCCTCCGTCATGCCGTCCTCCATACGGTCGGCGATGGCCTCCGCGTAGAACTCCTGCGTTTCCTTTACCTGATCTGCCGGCAGGCAGGCCAGAAGCTCGCCCAGCCGGTTCAAGAACTCATCGCGCGTCATGGTGCGCTCCCTTCACGTAACGGTAGATCTCCTGCACGGATGGCCATTCGGCGAGGAACTCGGCGATACGCTCATGCCCGGCGTCCGTGATGCGGTAGTACTTTCGCAGCCGCCCGTTGTGCTCGGCGGAGCGCGCCGTGATGCACCCCGCCTTCTCCAGGCGCTTGAGCAACGGATAGAGCGTGGACTCCGTGAGCCCCATGCTCGCGGGCACGTCCTTCACGATCTGATAGCCGTAGGATTCCTCGCCCGAGACGGCCGCGAGCACGCAGGCCTCGAGGAAGCCGCGCTTCATCTGTGCCTCCATCCGCACACCTCCTTTCGTAGTATACTGTGTAACACCTACTATATGACACATAGTATATGATGTCAACAGTTGTCGTATAGGGAGTCCGGTCTGTCTGTCCCCGGTATAGCGACGAGTGTCGGTCGACGCATCGCGCGAAGCATCAACCAGCGCCCCTTTGATTCAACTCTCATTTGACCACATACTAGAAATGGAATAGTCATTGGGGACAGACTTAAATGACTACTCAGAACGAGAGTGGATAATCCCCCGTTTTTGGCCTGTTTGGGGGCTCAAAGTGGGAGATTGTCCACTCTCGTCATTTTGTGGCACTTGGGGACGTTCCTTTTATGCCGGCACTTTGGGACACTCCTTGTCAAGGTTTTGTTCCATCGTGCGAGTTGGTAGTTAACGTGCGACAATGCCGCGTGGAAATAGAAATGTCTTTTTTGGGGGCTATCGATGCTGTACGAGTTTTGTGCCGAGAATTTTGAGCGGGTGCCGGCTGCTATCGAGGCCGGTGCGGGTCGTATTGAGCTGTGCGACAACCTTGCCGTTGGTGGTACCACGCCTTCCGCCGGCGTTATCAGCGCTGCGGTCAACTACGCTCACGAGCACGATGCGCGCGTGATGTGCATGATTCGTCCGCGCGGCGGCGATTTTCAGTACAGCCTAGACGAGCTGCGCATGATGGAGATGGACCTGGGCCTTGCCGTAAGTGCCGGCGTCGATGGTCTGGTCTTTGGCTGCTGCAAACGTTGTGCTGGCGGATGGGCACTCGACGAGCTCACGCTCGGTGCCTTGGTGATGGCTGCGGGTTGTGCAGCCGAGGAGTGCGGACGCGAGTCTGTCGACATTACCTTCCATATGGCATTTGACCAGCTTTCGCCCGAGGCTCAGGTCGACGCCATCGACACGCTTGTCGAGTGCGGTGTTACGCGCATCCTGACGCACGGTGGTGCGGCCGGCACGCCCATTGGGGACAGCCTGGGGCACCTGTCGCGTCTTGTCGAGTATGCGGGCGGCCGTGTGACCATCCTTCCCGGCGGCGGCATTACCGTGGCAAACCGCGATGCCGTGGCGGCGGCGCTTGGCGTCTCCGAGCTTCATGGCACTAAGATCGTGCCATTGGAAGCGTAGTCCGCATAGCCCATACGTTTATCCTAATATGCGTGGGCAGCAAGGCGGGGTTCGAGCAGGGCAGATAAACTAGCGTGCCATGGCATCGCGGCCGGCCTCGACCCGCTTGCGCTGGGCGGCACGCTCCTCGCCGGTCAGGCGCTCAAAGAGATGTCCGATAATCGAGGCCAGCACCTGCTGAAACAGCGTGCCGCACATGACGGGGAACACGACCTCGCCGGGAAAACACTGCGTGGCGATGACGGCACCCGAAGAGATGTTGCGCATGCCGCAGGTAAAGCACATGGTAGTCGTCTCGCTATATGGCAGATGCAGTGCACGGGCGACCAGAAAACCGACGACAAAGCCGCTGATGGCGAAGGTCAAAATAAAGAGGGCGACTTCTATGCGCACCGCGTTCATGTGCAGCACGTACTCGCTCATGGCGGTGGAGTTGGACGCGATAACGCCCATCATCATGAACTTGCAGGCGGGTGAGAGCGCGGGGGAGAGCTTCTCGTGTCCCCATCCACGCGTGAGCTCGTTGATCACGATGCCGAGCACGGCGGGGATGGCGATCATAAAGGCCATGTCTTGCATCATGCTCGGCACATCGATCGAGACGGTGGCACCCAGCAAGAGCTTCAGCGTGAGCGGAATCGTCACAGGTGAGATGACCGAGGACGTCAGGATGATGGTGAGCGCGAGCGGGCCGTTGCCGCCGAACATGCTAATCCACATAAAGGCAGTGACTGCCACGGGCACGCTGTACTCGAGCACGATGCCGCAGACAAGGTTGGGGTTGGAACCAAAGAACAGTGAGCCCACGGCATACGCCGCGATGGGGATGAGCACAGCCGAGACAAATAACGCCAAAATCAAATGTAGCGGACGGCGGAACACCTCGGTTACCTGGTGGAAGGTGTTGCTGAGCGCACCTTGGAACGTCATAAAGGCAAACAGGGCGGGAACGATGGGCTTGAGCACGCCGATCTGCTGGGGAAAGAGCACACCGAGCGTCACGCAAATCGGAACGATGACCTGCATGTGCCCCGCGAGAAACTTGCCCAGTCCAACCCATTGCTTCATATGCTCTTGTGACTCCCTTTGCTCGTGAATCCGTTTTGAATGGATATGCTAGACGCTCGCATGCGTCCGTGCGTCAGAAACGCTTGATTATTTCGAGGCTATTACCGGCATCGTTTATCGAAACCGCGGCGTGCTGCGGCGATTGGCGTCCGCACTGCACGGTATAATAAATCCGTTCAACAGATTTGCCTGCCGAAGCGGGCATACACAGAGGACTCATCGCTATGAACCGTGAGAGGTATCGCGGCGACCTGCCCCTATCGGGGGTGGGTGCCTATGTCATCGCTTAAGACGACGCATCGCTGGGCGGTCGCTCAGCAAAACCCCGAGCTCGAAAAGGAGCTTTCGGCTGGCCTGGGCATACCCGGGTTGGTGGCGCGCATTATGGTTGCGCACGGCATTACATCCATCGAAGAAGGCCAGCTGTTTTTGACGCCTTCGCTCGATCGCGACTGGGCCGATCCACTTATTATCCCGGGCATGTCGGTCGTTGCCGACCGCGTCGAGCGTGCTATTCGCAACCACGAGCGCATCGCGGTCTTTGGCGATTTTGACGTTGACGGTATTACGTCGACCTGCCTGTTGACCGAGGCACTGCGCACGTTTGGCGCCAATGTCACACCATTCATCCCGCACCGCTTTGACGAGGGATATGGCCTTTCGCGCGCGGCGCTCGACCGCGTCAACGAGCTCGCCCAACCCAATCTGATCGTGACCGTTGATAACGGTATCGCGGCGAAGGAGGAGGTCTCCTATCTGGAGAGCCTGGGAATCGACCTGGTGGTCACGGACCATCACGAGCCCTCCGATCAGGTGCCGCAGGGCGTGCCCCTGACCGACCCTAAGCTTGAGAACGAGGGCCCCTCGCGCGAGCTTGCCGGTGCCGGTGTGGCGCTCAAGCTGGTGCAAGTCCTGGGCGAGCGTTTGGGCAAACCGTCGTATTGGCGTTCGCTGATCGAGGTTGCGGCGCTTGGCACCGTGTCTGACATGATGCCGCTGACGCCCGAGAACCGCGCACTGGTCGCCGAGGGCATCCAACAGATGCGCGTGACGGCTCGTCCCGGCTACATCGCGCTGGCAGCGCTCGCCAAGGCCGACCTCTCTAGCATTACGGCCGATGGCCTGTCGTTTTCGCTCATCCCTCGTCTGAATGCTGCCGGCCGCATGGCTGATCCCAAGCTGGCGCTCGACCTGCTGCTTGCCCGCGACCCCATCGAAGCGAGTGCGCTTGCCGCCGAGCTCGAGGAAATCAATCGCCAACGCCGCGAGATCGAGGCGGAGCTCACACGCGATGCCATGGCGAAGGTCGAGGAGACTTATGATGGCGGTCGCGCGATCGTCGTGGGCGGCGAGGGCTGGCACGAGGGCGTCAAGGGTATCGTAGCGAGCCGTCTGACCAACCGTTATCACGTGCCGGCGCTGCTGTTCTCGATCGAAGACGGTATCGCTCGCGGTTCGGGTCGCTCGGTGGGCAAGGTCAACCTGTTCGACGCCGTCGAGCGTTGCTCCGACCTGCTGATTCGTCGCGGCGGGCATGCGGGTGCGGTGGGCGTGACCATCGAGGCGTCCAAGCTCGACGAGTTCCGTCGTCGCCTTTCCGCCGTGCTGTCCGAGCTTCCCGCCGAGGACCTTGAGGACACCGACGAGGTTGCCGCCACCGTTGACCTCTCCGAGCTGAATATTGAGACCATCGAGCAGATCTCCCGTCTTGAGCCGTTTGGCCAGGGCAACAAGGTGCCGCTGTTGGCGGCCGAGGGCGTGACAATGTGCGATCGCGCCGTGGTGGGCAAAACCGGCGAGCATATGCGCTTCGTGGCGACCGATGGCGCCGCGAGTGTACCGGCCATTATGTTCCGCGTGCCGCAGATCGATAAGCTCATCAATTGCGATAGCGCCGTCGATTTGGTGTTCGAGGCCGTGGCCGAGCATTGGCAAGGTCGCGTAAAGCCAAAGCTCATGATCAAGGATGTTTTGGTCCGCGATACCACGGCGCCCTGCGTCGACGATCCGGCATGCGAGCTTCGCCGTGGCGTGCGGCCGGCGGACTTAGGCCCGCGCCTGGAGTCGCGTAAGCGCGAGACGCTTGCCCAGCTTTCCTATACCGAGCTCACGCGCTCGCTCATTCACAGCTTTATCGGATCGAACCAGCCGCACCGCGCGCAGGTTGAGGCACTCGATGCCTTGGCCGACCACAAGAGCGTCTTGGCCGTTATGGGAACGGGCCGCGGCAAGTCTCTCATCTTCCATGTACATGCCGCGCGTGAGGCGGTGCTTCGCGGACGTGCGAGCATCTTTGTCTATCCGCTGCGTGCGCTCGTTGCCGACCAGGCCTATCACCTTTCTTCGACGATGGCAGCGCTTGGCATTGGTGTTGGCGTGCTGACCGGCGAGACCGTGGAGGCGGCGCGCGATGACGTGTTTGCCGGTTTGGCTTCGGGCCGCACCGGCATCGTGCTCACGACGCCCGAGTTCCTGTCCATTCACCGCGATCGCTTTGCGCGTTCGGGGCGCATCGGTTTTGTCGTTATCGATGAGGCGCATCATGCCGGTCTTGCCAAAGGTGGCGACCGGAGCGCGTACCTCGACATGCCCGATATTCTCAAAGCGCTAGGCGATCCCGTTGTCATGGCGGCAACGGCTACCGCGACGGCTCCGGTCGTGGCAGAGCTCGCTCGCGTATTGCCCATTACCAGCACGGTGGTTGACGAGACCGTGCGCGAGAACCTGCAACTCGAGGACGATCGCGACCTCGCAAGCCGCGAAAATCGCCTGGTGTCGATTGTGGCGACGGGGGAGAAGACCGTTATCTACGTCAATTCGCGCGACCAGTCCGTGGCACTTGCCAAGACGCTGCGCAAGCGCGTGCCAGACTGTGCGACCCATATCGCGTTCTATAACGCCGGGCTCGCGCGTTCCGATCGCCGCCGCGTCGAGGAGGCGTTTCGAGATGGCAGCCTCAGCTGCATCGTCTCGACCTCGGCCTTCGGTGAGGGCATCAACCTGCCCGATATCCGACATGTCGTGCTCTACCATATGCCGTTTGGCGCGATTGAGTTTAACCAGATGAGCGGCCGTGCCGGTCGTGACGGACAGCCCGCTGTGATTCATCTGCTCTATTCGTCGCGTGACGCCCGTATTAACGAGCGCCTACTCGATTGCTACGCGCCCGAACGCGATGAGCTCGTCACGCTCTATCGAGCGCTGCAGACCATGTGGCGCTCCAACCGTGGCAAGACGGGGGACGATTCATTCTGCGCAAGCGATATCGACATTGCGCAGATGTGCCTTGCAATCGACGCGCGCACGCCGGTCGATGAGCGCTCGGTGGCAAGCGGCTTGGGAATCTTCGAAGAACTCGGTTTCTGCCGCGTTTCGGGGTTTGACGATACGCGTCGCATCGCGATGGCAGAAAACCCCGGCCGCGTGCAATTAAGCAGGTCAATTCGCTATTTGGAGGGCTTGCGCTCGCGCATGGAGTTCTCGGCTTTCCGGAGTTGGGCACTCGATTCGTGCGCTTCTGATATGCTGGCCAAAGTTAACCGCCCGATCGTACCGCGGGCCTAGGGGAAGGGGACCTCGATGGATGCCGCAGCCCGTACCGCCCATGATTCCACTCTCCAGCCTTTTTCTGAGATGGAGCACTATAAGCATGCCGATGAGCTGCCGCCCGAGATTATGGCGGACAGCTACGACAAGCTGGAGCGCTTGTGCCTCAAATATATGAATGAGGATGACTTCTCCAAGGTGGAGCAGGCCTACTGCTTTGCCGCCGAGAAGCACTGCAACCAAAAGCGCCGCTCGGGTGAGATGTACATTAACCATCCCGTCGAGGTGGCCATCATTCTGGCTGATCTCAAGATGGACTGCGATGTGGTGTGCGCCGCGTTGCTGCACGATACCGTCGAGGATACCGAGACCTCGCTTACCGATGTTTCCGGCCTGTTTGGCGAAACCGTGGCAGAACTCGTCGACGGCGTGACCAAGCTCACCAACATCGAAGTCGACAGCATGGACGAGAAGCAGGCGCTTACGCTGCGTAAGATGTTCCTTGCCATGTCCAAGGACATTCGCGTCATCATCGTCAAGCTCGCCGACCGCCTGCATAACATGCGCACGCTGGCGGCCCTTCGCGAGGACCGCCGTCTGTTTAAGGCGCGCGAGACCATGGACGTGTACGCGCCCTTGGCCGACCGCCTGGGCATGAGCTCTATCAAGTGGGAACTCGAGGACCTGTCCTTCTTCTACTTGGAGCCCGATGCCTACCAGCGCATCGCGCGCATGGTAGCCGAGTCGCGCGAGGTTCGCGAGCGCTATCTGGCCGAGACTATCAAGACGCTCACTGACGAGCTCAATCGCATTGGTCTTGAGGGCTTTCAGATCAACGGTCGTTCCAAGCACTATTGGTCCATCTATCAAAAGATGAAGCGCAAGGGTAAGGAGTTCTCCGAGATTTACGACCTGGTGGCGCTGCGCGTCATCACTCATTCGGTGCGCGATTGCTATTCCACGCTCGGTGCGGTGCATACGCTGTGGCACCCCATGCCCGGTCGCTTTAAAGACTATATCGCCATGCCCAAGGTCAATAACTACCAATCGCTTCACACGACGGTTATCGGCCCCACGGCTCGCCCGCTCGAGATTCAGATTCGAACCTACGAGATGCATGAGCAGGCCGAGTACGGCATTGCCGCCCACTGGCTCTATAAGAAGTCGGGCGGATCGTCTGCTTCAAAGACCAATGATGCCCAGCGTCTGGACGACCAGATTAACTGGCTCAAACATTCGCTCGATTGGGCTGCGTCTGATGAGATCACCGACGCCAAGGAATACCTGCATTCGCTGAAGGTCGACTTGTTTGACCAGGAGATTTTTGTCTTTACGCCCAAGGGCGAGGTCATGGCGCTTCGCGCCGGCTCAACACCGCTCGACTTTGCCTACGCCGTTCATACCGAGGTCGGCAACCACTGCGTCGGCGCTAAGATCAACGGTGCGGTGGCGCCGCTCACGCACGAAATCAAGACGGGCGACCGCGTTGAAATCCTGACCAACAAGAGTTCCAAGCCGTCGCGTGATTGGCTCAAGATCGTTAAGACACCTTCCGCCAAGTCAAAGATCCGCCGCTATTTTGCCGCCGCGACCAAGGACGACGACGCTGCCGCCGGCCGCGATATACTGGCCAAGGACCTGCGCAAGCGCGGGTATGGCATCTCTACGCCACGATCCACGCGTGCGCTCAACGCCGTGGCGGAGCAGTTTAACTACAAGCAGCTCGAGGACCTGTTTGCCGCCGTCGGTGCGGGCAAAGTCGCCCCGCGCGCTGTGGGTAACAAGGTCGAGCAAATCTTGGACCCCAAGCCCGAGGAGCAGCTCACCAAGGCCGAGGCCATTGCCGAGGTCGTCAAGCAGCCTGCCCGCGGCTCCAACCGCAAGCCGCAAAAGCGTGGCAAGAATGCCAGCAACGGCATTATCGTCAAGGGCGAGAGCAACAGCGGTCTGCTGGTCCGTCTGGCGCATTGCTGCAACCCCGTGACGGGCGACGATATCGTCGGCTTCATCACGCGCGGCCGAGGCGTCTCGGTGCATCGCGCCAACTGCCCCAACGTCAAGGGCCTTATGGAGCACCCCGAGCGCATGATTGACGTAGAGTGGGACGGCGCTGCCGACACCCTCTTCCAGGTCGAGATCGTGGTCGAGTGCCTGGACCGCATGGGCCTGCTCAAGGATGTCACCATTGCCATTGGCGATGCGGGCGGTAATATCCTTTCTGCCGCCACGTCGACCAACCGCGAGGGTATTGCAACCCTGCGCTTCATGGTCGAGATCTCGGACGCGAGCGGTCTGGATCCGCTGCTGGCTTCCATCAGCAGTGTCGATTCGGTTTACGACGCTCGCCGGCTTATGCCCGGCGAAGGCGGAGCTCAGCTCAAGCGCCGTGTGTAGGTGCGAGAGCCTCTCAGCATCATAGATATTGGTTACGTTCGAGGCATCGTTTGGTGCCTCGAACGTATTTTAGAAGGAGAGTATGCGCATGGACGATATGACTTTGGACCTGACAACCCGAGGCGCGGCTTCGATTGAGGCGCTCGTCAACGGCCCGATTCAGACCAACAGCTACGCCGTGATTTCGAATGACGAGTGCTTAATCGTCGATCCGGCGTGGGAGGGCGAGCGTCTTGTGGAGCATATCCGCACCGCGCATCCCGAGGTGCGCGTACTCGGCTCTGTCTGCACGCACGGTCATGCCGACCATGTTGGCGGGGTTGCCGGGGTTCGAGCTGTCGTTGGCGACAGCGCACTATATGAGTTGTGCGCTAAGGACGTGACGGTACCTCGCGCAAATATCGAGGAGCAGCGCGCCATGTGGGGTATCGAGACGCCCGATCCGGGTGAGCCGACGCGTTTGCTTGCCGAGGGCGATACAATCGAGGTGGGCGACGTCTGCCTGCAGGTGATCGAGACGCCGGGGCATACGCCGGGCGGCATCGTCCTGTTCGCCGCGACCGAGCAGGGGAACATCGCCTTTGTGGGCGATACCCTGTTCCCGGGCAGCCACGGCCGTACCGATCTTACCGGTGGCGACGAGGCGGCGATCATGCGCTCGCTCTCCAAGCTCGCCCGGTTGCTTCCGGCCGACACGACTTGCCTCGTTGGCCACGGGCCCTCAACCACCATGCAAGCAGAGCTTGAGCACAACCCGTTTATGCTCTAATCGGTTTTTCCGTTTCCACCCAACAGACTTCCGACTTCTGGGGAAATCGAGAATGTGGAACCCTCTCCATAAACCTTGTATCTTTTTTATTGTCAGATGAGCGCGGGGAGGTGGAACGTTGGTGTTGGATTCGCAGGTTCAAAAAGTACTTGGCTATATCGAGGTCAATCCCGATGTTTCGCCCGCTCGTCTTTGCGAAGAGTTTGGCGTGAGTGATCGCACGATTCGCACGTACGTCAAGAAGCTCAACGCCGCCCTCGAGCCAGACGCCTATATTCATAAACGTCGTGGCGGGGGTTATGCCCTTAATATCATCGATTACGATGCGTACTGCTCGATTAAGGACGATGCATCCAACGGAGGGCTCAAGTCAATTCCCTCTACGAGCGAGGGACGCGTTGATTACTTGCTGAACGACCTGTTGAGTCGCGTTGACTGGATCACTTTGGACGATCTTTCGGAGATCCTCTATGTATCCCGCAACGCTATTTCAGGCGATCTTAAGCGCGTCGAGGCGCAGCTTGCTAAGTTCGATCTTAAACTTGAGCGGCGTCCTCATTACGGGATTCGCGTGAGCGGCTCGGAGATGTCGCGCCGTCTCTGCCTGGCAAACATTACGCTCGACAAGCTTGCAGAGCATCGTGAGAGCGATTCTCAGAATCAGGTGACCCTCGACACGATTGCCGCCTGTGTTAATGAAGTCATTGCCGAGGAAGGCTTCCAAATCAACTCAGCGGCCTATCAAAACCTGCTGGTTCATATCGCGGTCGCCATTTGGCGAATCCGCGAGCAGTGCTATGTCCCGCTCGAAGCCGAACATATTGAGAAGTTACGTACAGCGCGCGAGTTTGCGGTGGCCAGGTGTGTGGCTTTGGGTATCGAGAAGGCTTTCGACATTCGACTCCCAGAGGAGGAAGTTGCCTATATCGCCATTCACCTTGCGGGAAAGCAGTCTCTGTATGCTAGCCCTGATGGTGCCGATGAAGGTCTCGTAATTTCCGACGAAGTCTGGGATGTGGTCACCGAGATGCTCGAGTGCATCTGGGATTCCTATCACTTTGATTTTCGCGGCGATCTTGAGCTTCGCATGAACCTCGCGCGTCATATCGTTCCGCTTGCCGTGCGCCTCAGATATCGCATGCATATCGATAACCCGCTGCTTGCCGATATCAAGGAGCGATTCGCGATCGCGTATTCGATGGCACTCGATTCGTCGGTCATCCTTGCCGAGCACTACGGTAGCCGTCTTTCGGATGACGAGATCGGCTATATCGCACTTGCCTTTGCCCTAGCGCTTGAGCGCCAGAAGAGCGAGGCTCCGCGTAAAAATATCCTCGTGGTATGCGCAAGCGGACAGGGAAGCGCCAAGCTTCTCGAGTACCGATACCGCCAGGAGTTCGGTGCCCTCGTGGACAAGATCGTGACCTGTGATGCTTCCCATATCGACAGTATCGATATGACGGGTATCGATTACGTATTTACCACGGTGCCCCTGCATAGAGCGCTTCCGGTGCCCGTGCGTGAGGTGAGTTTCTTTCTCGATGCCGACGACATGCACGATGTTCGGGAGATTCTTGCCGGTGCAAATGTCACCGGTGATCTTGCACCTTATTTTTCGGCTGACCTATTTGTCTCCGATATAGTCGCTGCGGACAAGAACGAGGTCATCTCAATTCTATGCGAGCAGGTCGCTGCCATGCGTAACGTGCCTGATGAGTTTAAGCAGCTGGTCATGCGTCGTGAGGAACTCGCGCAAACGAGTTTTGGCAATCAGGTCGCCATGCCCCATTCGGTCAAGGCCGTGACGGACGAGACGTTTGTTTGCGTTGGACTACTGCGCGAGCCGGTCGAATGGAACGGGCAGGCGGTACGGGCGGTCTTTCTCGTATCGGTTTCAAAGGCTAAGAACAAGAAGCTTGACCGTTTCTACCGCAGTATGGCCAAGATGCTTACCAGCAAAGAGGCTATCCAGGAGCTTGTCGACAACCAGCGATGGGATACCGTCGTCAAGCTTTTGAATATGTATGGAAAAACAGACGACAACGAGTAGAAGGAGACACCGATGGACGAGAGCAAATATGAAAATGCCCTTCAGATCATTTTGCATGCGGGCAACGCCAAGTCCGCCGCGCTCATGGCGATCGACGCTGCCCATGATGGCGATTTCGAAGAGGCCGAGAAGCAGCTCGCCGAGGCGCAGTCCGAGATGAGCGCAGCCCACAAGATGCAGTTCGAGCTCACTCAGGCCGAGGCAAACGGCAACGAGGTCGATATCAACATCATCTTGATCCATGCCGAGGACCATCTGACGATGGCCATCATGGCGAGTGATTTTGCCGAGCGCTTCATCGAGCTTTATCGCGACAAGTACGAGGGCAAGTAGCCCCATAATACCGAGTTTGGTCAATCAAGCGCCCAAGATGAGCGCTTTTGAAAGGAGTCCGTTATGAACATCATGTTGGCTTGCTGCGCTGGTATGAGCACCTCGCTCGTTGTGAGCAAGATGGAGGAGGCCGCTAAGGCCCAGGGCAAGGATGATTACAAGATTTGGGCCGTCGAGCAAGGCCAAGTTGCCGAGGAACTCGGAAACTTTGACGTTTTGCTGCTTGGCCCGCAGGTCCGCCATCTTCAGCGCAAGCTCACCAAAGTCGTTGACGGCAAAGCTCCCGTTGCCGTAATCGATCCGGTTGCCTACGGCAGCTGCGATGGCGCCAAGGTCCTCAAGCAGGCGGAGGACCTGGTCGCCAAGGCATAAGGGCTCAATAGCCCAAAATCGCCGCTGTGCGACTAGCACTCGACAGCGGTCTACATCCGAAAGCACGTCATTAACTTTCGAAAGCAGGTACATCATATGGCTTTCTCCGAGAAATTCGAAGATGTGATGATGGTTGTCGCAGAAAAAGTAGGCGACAACGTATATCTCTCCGCAATTAAGGATGCCTTTACCGCGTTTATGCCCTTCGTTATCGTGGGCTCTATGGGCACGCTGCTCAAGACATTGGTCTCTTCCACCACGACGGGGCTTGCACAATGGGTGCCCGCGCTCGCGGGGCTTGAGCCGGCATTTTCCGCCATCAACTACTGCACCATGTCCTTCATGACGGTGCCCATCACCTTCCTGATTGGCCTTTACCTGGCCCGTGCCAAGAAGGCTCCGGAGTATCCGACGGCGCTCGTTTCCGTGGCGGCCTACATCTCCATGATTTGCACCTCCATCAAGGTCGACGGTGCCGGCACGGCTCTCGAGGCTCCGGTGTCTGGTCTGCTTACCACCCAGATGGGCGCCCAGGGTCTTTTCGTCGGCATGATTACGGCCGTTGTGTTCGGCTCGCTCTTCTGCTGGCTGTCTACGATCGACCAGATCAAGATCAAGATGCCTCCTTCGGTTCCTTCTGGTATCTCCCAGTCTTTTAACGTTATGATTCCGGTCTTTATCGTCCTCGTCGCGAGTGCCGTCTTCGGCCTTGGCTTCCAGGCCCTTACCGGCTCCTACATCAACGACTGGATCTACGGGCTTATGCAGGCTCCGCTCGAGGCGGCCTTCAAGACTCCCGCTGGCGTTATCATCATCGTTGTCGTGTCTCAGCTCTTCTGGGTTCTCGGTATCCATGGTGGTCTCATCGTTTCCCCGGTGCGCAACCCCATGTTCAATGCGGCGATCGCTGCCAACACCGCTGCCCTTGCCGCTGGCACCATGCCCGATTCCCCGTTCACCATGGGCTTCTGGAACTGCTTCGTCGCCCCCGGTGGCGCTGGTATGACCCTCTGCCTCATCATTGCTATTTTCCTGTGCTCCAAGCGCGATGAGGAAAAGGCTATCGCTAAGCTTGGGTTCCTGCCTGGCATCTGCGGCATCTCCGAGCCCGTCGTCTTCGGTATCCCGCTGGTTCTTAACCCGATTTACGCGATTCCGTTTGCCTTTGGTTCCGGTATCTGCGTCGCCATCGCCATGTTCGCCACCTCTATCGGCTTCCTTCCCTGCAACACCGTTGACGTTCCCTTTGGTGTGCCCATCCTTCTCAATGCCTTTGTTGGCCATGGCTGGCAGGGTGTTGTAGTCCAGGTCGTCGAGCTTGTCGTCGGCGTGCTCATCTGGATTCCCTTCGTGATCGCCAACAGCAAGCTGGCCAAGAAGGAGCTGGAAGAGGCCGCCGAGGCCTAATGGCTCTGCGTATTGATTATTCGATAAACTGCCTGTAACTTCGAGGGGCGCGGTGCACGGGAGCGCTGCGTCCCTCTTTTTCTACCTAAGGAGATAACCATGAGCTACGTGTTCCCCGAAGGCTTTTTGTGGGGCGGCGCCACCGCTGCTAACCAGTGCGAGGGAGCTTGGGATGTGGATGGCAAGGGCCTTTCGGTCGCCGATTGCACCACTTATAAGCCCAAGGTCGACAAAAAGGACTACGCGGCGTTGCACGGGATCACCGATGAGCAGATCAAGGAGGCCGAGGCTTCGACCGATACCCATATGTATCCCAAGCGTCACGGCATCGACTTCTTCCATCGCTACAAGGAGGACATTGCGCTTTTCCAGGAGATGGGCTTCAAGACGCTGCGCGTTTCCATCCAATGGACTCGCCTGTTCCCCACGGGTACAGAGGAAGAGCCGCTCCAGGCCGGCATCGACTACTATCGCGATCTGTTCCGTACCATGAAAGATGCGGGCATTGAGCCACTTGTGACGCTTCATCACTACGAGATGCCGCTCTATTTGGCAAACCATTACGACGGTTGGGGCAAGCGCGAGGTCATCGACTTCTTCTTGCGCTTCTGCGAGGTCTGCTTCCGTGAGTTCGGCAAGTACGTGACCTATTGGCTGACGTTCAACGAGATCGACTCTGTGTTCCGTCACCCCTGGACCACGATTGGCGTTTGCACCGAGCGCTATCCCGAGGATAAGCGCGAGGAGCTTATCTACCAGTGCGTGCACAATCAGTTTGTAGCGAGCGCCCTTGCCACCAAGATGCTGCACGAGATGGTTCCCAGTGCTCAGATGGGCTGCATGGTCACGCGCACCCTCACCTATCCCGAGAACTGCAATCCCAAAAACATGCTGCTCGCGCAGAAGGACAACCGCGATAACTACTTCTATAGCGATGTCCAGGTACTCGGCGAGTATCCGCAGCATGTGCTCAACTATTGGAAGCGCAAGGGCATCCACGTCGAGTTCGGCATGGGTGACGAGGCTATTCTCAAGCAGTATCCGGTCGACTTCGTCTCCTTCTCTTATTACATGTCGATGGTTGACTCTATCGATGCGGACAAGCGCGAGAAGGTTGGCGGAAACCTTGCTACCGGCGTCAAGAACCCCTTCCTGCCCATTTCTGACTGGGGCTGGCAGGTCGACCCCGATGGTCTCACCTACGCGTTGATCGATATGCAGGACCGCTACCATAAGCCGCTCTTTATCGTCGAGAACGGCCTTGGCGCCTACGACAGAGTCAACGAAGACGGCACGATTGACGATGACTATCGCATTGATTACTTCCGTGAGCATATCAAGGCCATCGGCGCCGCTATCGAGGAGGGCGTCGACGTGATGGGCTATACCCCGTGGGGATGCATCGATTTGGTTTCGATGTCGACGTGCGAAATGGACAAACGGTACGGCTTTATCTATGTCGACCTCGACAATGAGGGCAACGGTACCTATGCACGCTCTAAGAAGAAGAGCTTCGATTGGTATCAGAAGGTTATTGCCACCAACGGTGCTGACCTCGACTAGCTTTCGTTCAACAAGTGTGAGGGCCGTCGCGATGACGGCCCGTTTCCTATAGAAAAGAGGACGACCATGGGTGTTTTTTCTAAAGACTTTCTTTGGGGCGGCGCGACTGCCGCCAATCAGTTCGAGGGAGCCTGGGACGTAGACGGCAAGGGTCCGAGTTGCATGGATATGGCCACTAACGGCAACCATCACCACCCGCGCGAGATCACGCCCGAGCTCGACCCCAACAAGCTCTATCCCTGTCACGATGGTGTCGATTTCTACCATCACTACAAAGAGGACATCGCCTTGCTCGCCGAGATGGGATTCAAGGTCTTTCGTTTCTCGATGAACTGGCCTCGCATCTTCCCAACGGGATTCGAAGATGAGCCCAACGAGGCTGGTCTTGCGTTTTACGATCGCGTGATGGACGAGTGCCATAAGTACGGCATCGAACCGCTCGTAACGCTGAGTCATTATGAGATGCCTTTTGCCATGTGCCAGAAAGTCGATGGCTGGGCTTCGCGCGAGGCTATTGACTGCTACGTGAGGTATGCCAAGACCGTCATGGAGCATTTCAAGGGCAAGTGCCGCTACTGGCTTACGTTCAACGAGATCAATTGCGGCATGATGTCCCTTGGCAACTATATGAGTCTCGGCATTCTGAATCCGGGCTCCTTTGACCTGCGCCATCAGAAAGACAACCCGCAGAAGCGTTTGCAGGCGCTGCACCATCAGTTTGTGGCAAGCGCTCTTGCGGTCAAGGCGGGGCATGAGATCGACCCCGACAACAAGATGGGTTGTATGATCGCCTACATGCTGGCCTATCCACTCACGCCCAATCCTGCCGACGTCGAGCTCGCCCGCGAGCGCAATCAATATCGCAACTACTACTGTTCCGATGTCCAAGTGCGCGGCGAGTACCCCTACTTTGCCCAGCGTATCTGGGATGAGGAAGGCGTGACGCTCGATATCACCGACGAGGACCGTAAGGTTCTCAAAGAGGGTACAGTCGATTTCTATACGCACAGCTATTATCAGAGCCAGTGCGCAAGCACTGACCCTGCTGAGGAGACGAGCGGCAACCTTCTCGGGGGCGCCAAGAATCCTTACCTCAAGGAGACTGCGTGGGAGTGGCCTATCGACCCTATGGGTCTGCGCATCATGCTCAACCAGGTGTACGAGCGTTATCAAATCCCCATTATGGTGGTTGAGAACGGCCTCGGCTGCTGCGATGAGGTCAACCCGGATGGATCTATCGACGATGACTATCGTATCGAGTACCTGCGCGATCACATCAAGGCTATGGCCGAGGCCATCAAGGATGGTGTTGAGGTCTGGGGCTACACACCTTGGGGCTGCATCGACCTGGTGAGCAATGCCGATGGAGAGATGGCCAAGCGCTACGGGTTTGTTTACGTCGATAAGCACGATGACGGCACCGGCACTATGGAGCGCTCGCGTAAAAAGAGCTTCTACTGGTACAAGAAGGTTATCGAGACCAACGGCGAGGAGCTGTAATGGGAGGAGCGGTTGCCGCGCTTATCAACCAGATCGTCATCATGTTTATCCTGATGGCGATCGGCTATGCTCTCTACCGCATGAAGATTATCGACCGTAAGGGCACGAGCCAGATGGCCAATGTGGTCATCTACGTGGCGTATCCCTGCATTACGCTGAGAACTCTTATGGTCGACTTCGACCCCAACATGATCCGCGACGCGGGATTTTGCTTTGTGCTTACCGTTGTGGTCACGCTCATTTCGATTCCGCTCACGCGTCTGTTCTTTAAAAAGGAGGATGGCGTCGCCCGTTACGGCGCCATCTTCTCCAACAGCGGCTTTATCGGGGTTCCCATTGTTATGGGCGTGTTCGGGTCCGAATACGTCTTCTACCTCTCCATCGGAGTCTCATGTCTCACGTTTTTCATTTGGACGTATGGCGTATGGTTGGTTTCGGGCGATAAGAGCCAGATGTCGTTTAAGAACTGCATTACTAACCCCAATCTCATCATGATCTTGATTGGTCTTGTTTGCTTTTTCTTTTCAATCCATCCGCCTGCGTTGATGGCGACGATTCTCGATGACCTGGGTTCGCTCAATACGGGCCTTGTGATGCTTGTGCTTGGAGCCTATTTGGCGCAGAGCGATATGCGCGCTGTCCTTACGAGCAAAAAGGCCTATCTCGTCAGCTTGGTGCGACTTGTCATCATCCCGGCGATCGTTGTCGGCATCTTGGCGCTCTTCCCGTGGATTGATGCCAAGATCCGCCTCACGATGCTCATCGCTCTCGGTGCACCCGTCGCATCGTTCGCGGCCATCTTGTCCGAGAAATACGGTGGCAACTATAAATTTGGAATCGGCTTGGTAACGCTGTCGACGATTTTGTCGCTCATCACCATGCCCATTATGCTTGAACTCGCATCTTTGGTGATCGTATAGCCAGTTGGTATTTAGGGGTTGACAATTACGTCAACCCCTAAACTCGTTAACGGCCGTTCTGGGGCGGCAAACGGTATAAAAACTTGCTAAAGTACCCATATTCATGAACAAACGAACGTATATGCTTGGGTGTGCCGTGGTAAAATCACAGGCGTTATCGGAGCAACCTTACAGGAGGTTTCTTTTATGCTCGTCAACGCAGCAGACATGCTCAAGAAGGCCGAGGCCGGCAAGTACGCTCTCGGTGCCTTCAACACCAACAACCTCGAGTGGACCCTGGCTATTCTCCA
The DNA here is from genome assembly GCA_900550415.1 of uncultured Collinsella sp. Classification (GTDB taxonomy): domain Bacteria; phylum Actinomycetota; class Coriobacteriia; order Coriobacteriales; family Coriobacteriaceae; genus Collinsella. The sequence goes on along the minus strand of URSO01000031.1, from coordinate 4,610 downwards.
GGCCGCCGAGGAGGCCAAGTCTCCGCTGATCCTTCAGTGCACCGCTGGTGCCGCTAAGTGGATGGGCGGTTTCAAGGTCTGCGCCGACATGGTCAAGGCTGCCGTCGAGGCCACGGGCGTTACCGTTCCCGTCGCCCTTCACCTCGATCACGGTTCTTACGAGGACTGCTTCAAGTGCATCGAGGCCGGCTTCACGTCCATCATGTATGACGGCTCTCACGAGGAGACCTTCCAGCTTAACCTCGACCGCACCAAGGAGCTCGTTGAGCTTGCCCACTCCAAGGGCATGTCCATCGAGGCCGAGGTTGGCGGCATCGGCGGCACCGAGGACGGCGTGACCTCCAACGGCGAGCTCGCTGACCCCGCTGAGTGCAAGCAGATTGCCGACCTGGGCGTTGACTTCCTCGCCTGCGGCATCGGCAACATCCACGGCGTGTATCCCGCCGACTGGGCTGGCCTGTCCTTCGAGCGTCTGGGCGAGATCAAGGCCCAGACCGGTGACCTGCCCCTCGTTCTGCACGGTGGTACCGGCATCCCCGAGGATCAGATCAAGAAGGCCATCTCCCTGGGCATCTCCAAGATCAACGTCAACACCGACCTGCAGCTCGTCTTCGCCAAGGGCGTCCGCGAGTATATCGAGGCCGGCAAGGATCAGCAGGGCAAGGGCTTTGACCCCCGCAAGCTCCTCAAGCCTGGTCGCGACAACATCGTTGCTCGCACCAGGGAGCTCATGGAGGAGTTTGGCTCCGTCAACAAGGCGTAAGTAGCGGTTTAACTTTCCCGCCGGAGGCCCCGTTCGCCCTACGCTTTTCCCTTGCGCTCGCCTGGCTTTGCCAGAAGTCGCGCAATGGGAAAAGCTCCGGGCGAACGGGGCCTCCTTCGTTAACTCGCTACAGGGTTACTGGGCTGAATTAAGATGGCTACTGGCTTTGCCAGAAGTCGCGCCAAGGAAGCAGTTCCGGGGGACGGGGCTTCCTTCGTTTAACGCCGCAGGGTTACGAGGCTGAATTCATTTTTAGAGGTACCGTTTATCGGTGTTGAGAGCTCCTTTATTGGGGCTTTCTTTTTTATCTCGCTACAATGTGCTTCAAGCGTTCTAGTGACTTGGAGTTTTGGTATGGCTGTTATTAATGCACTGCCTTCGGATGGGAAGGTTATTGACGAGGGTCCTGTTGGCTGCTCTGTTGATGTTTGCTGTGATGATTTTCGCCATCTCGATATTGGGCTACCGCCTGAGATTCTTCGTCTCAAAGATGCCGGGTATTTGACGCAGGCTGTTGCTGCCTGCGATCGCCTTTTGGGGCAGAACCCTGAGCCTTCGCTGGCTGCCTGTGTTCGTGCCGAGCGGTATCGCATGCTCGAGACGCCGCTTCATTTTTCGGTGTCGCGTGATCGGGCCATTGCGATGATTCGCGAGGAGTGGCCTGAGTTTACCGAAGATCAGTTTGATGACCTGATTAATCGCAAGCGTATTGACTGGCGCTTTATCGATGGCGAGCTGTTTGTTCTCGACAACTTCCTCGATTCGCTTCGCGTGTACCCCAAGGAGGTTCCGGGCCTGCGTCCCGATTCTACGGACGGCATAGCGCTGCGTAATCAGATGCTCAGGGAGATGGAATCGCAGAATGGGCTGTCTCGCGTCATCACCCTAAAGGCATCCGTGTCTGTCCCCGGAGCTCTTGAGGGGGAGGCCGTTCGCGCGTGGCTGCCCGTTGCCTCCGCCTGTCGTCAACAGTCTCATATCGAGGTTCTCGATATGACGTCGGAGGGTACCGTTGCCCCTGAAAACGTTTCGGCTCGTACTGCCTCTTGGACATCTTCGACTGAACATTCATTCTCGGTGACCTATCGCTATCACATCGATGCCGCCTATTGCGATATCTATGGTGGCGCGCTCCCATCGCATGCGTGCATGGACACGCCGCTGCCCGAGGACACTTCCGAGAACCGTCCGCACATTGTGTTTACGCCGTACCTGCGACAGTTGACGGAGCGTGTTATTGACGGGCTCGATGATCCGCTCGATCGCGCTCGTGCTATCTATGATTACCTGACACAGCATGTCGACTATCGCTATCAGCCACCGTACCTGCTTTTGGGGTCTATTGCCGACGACTGTGCACACTCGCTCCGCGGCGATTGCGGCGTTATGGCGCTCACGTTTATCACCATGTGCCGTATCGCGGGCGTGCCTGCCCGTTGGCAGAGCGGCCTGTATGTTGCGCCCGATTCGGTGGGGCCGCACGATTGGGCTGAGTTCTATACGCCACAGACCGGTTGGCTTAACGCCGACGTATCGTTTGGTTCATCGGCACGCAGGATGGGGGAGGAGTGGCGCCGTCGTCACTACTTCGGCAATCTCGACCCGTGGCGTATGGTGGCCAACAATCGATTCCAGGCTGAATTTGTGCCTGCTTTCGATGGCATGCGCGAGGATCCCTATGACAACCAGATGGGCGAAGCCTCGGTTAACGGACGCGGATGCCGTCGGCGCGAGATGCTTCGCACGGTCGAACTCATCGAAATGCTTGAAGTTCCATTTTCGGACTAATCAACAGAAAGCTGTGATAAACTAACTCACGCATTACGTGCCCGAGTGGCGGAATTGGCAGACGCAGTGGACTCAAAATCCACCGTTGGCAACAACGTGCGAGTTCGAGTCTCGCCTCGGGCACCATACATGCAAGCGAGTGTTCAAGGGGGTCGAGGCCCCCTTTTTCGTGCCGAACTCGCGTGAGCGCGCGGAGCGTTAAGCAAACAGGCCTGTGGCCTGTTTGTAGCGGAGCGTGGCGAGGGCGCTATGCGCCCGAAGCCCGGGGCTTCGCGAAGCGAAGGCCCTTCGAGTCTCGCCTCGGGCACCATACATGCAGCTGAGCGTTCAAGGGGGCCGCGAACCCCTTTTTCGTGTACGTAATGTGATAACGCGCTGTCCGTGTTATTATCGCCAAGGCGTTGTTCCCGCAATGCCCTAAAGAGGAACCCGAGGGTTCCCACCTTTTGGCGCCAATGAGCAGCTGACTGGTTATACAACTTAGATTTACTTCCTCAAATCGAGGACGTCTATGTGTATGACCTGGTTGCAAAGAAGCGCCGGGTTATTTTTTTATGAATGGAGGTAGGGAAAATAGCTAAGTCTGATGACACCCGCATCAACGACGAGATCACTGCATCTTCGTGCCGTTTGATTGGCGTCGATGGCTCTCAGCTCGGCCTGTTCGCCATCCGCGATGCCCAGCGCGTCGCTGACGATCAGGGTCTCGACCTAGTCGAGATCGCTCCCAACGCGGAGCCGCCGGTCTGCAAGGTCATGGACTACGGTAAGTTCAAGTACCAGCAGGCCATGAAGGCCAAGGCTGCTCGTAAGAACCAGTCTAAGGTCGAGGTCAAGGAAATGAAGTTCCGACCCAAGATCGATGTTGGCGACTACGAGACCAAGAAGGGCCACGTTCTGCGTTTCCTCAAGAAGGGCGCACGCGTTAAGATCACCATCATGTTCCGCGGCCGTGAGATGGCTCACCCGGAGCAGGGTCTTAACGTTCTCGAGCGTCTCGCCGAGGATCTCAAGCCTTACGCTACGGTCGAGTCCAAGCCTAAGATGGAAGGCCGTAACATGCTTATGCTGCTCGCCCCGATTAAGGGCGCTTTCGATGAGGAAAAAGCGGCAAACGATACTAAGTAACTAGTGTTCTGTAACCGATTAAGGAGTATTTCATGCCTAAGATGAAGTCCCACAGCGGCACCAAGAAGCGTTTCCGCAAGACTGGTACCGGCAAGCTCATGCGTGCCAAGGCTTTCAAGAGCCACATCCTGAGCAAGAAGTCCACCAAGCGTAAGCGTGGCTTCCGCAAGGAGACCGAGATCGCCGCTGCCGACCGCAAGGTCATTAAGTCGCGTCTCGCCTAAGTTCGCGTTCCCTTTTTTCGTTTTACCGTCTAGGAGTTGATAGAACATGGCACGTATTAAGCGCGCTGTTGCCGCCAAGAAGAAGCGCCGTACCGTTATGCACCGTGCGAAGGGTTACTACGGTGCCGCTTCGCGTACTTACAAGCATGCTAAAGAGCAGGTCCAGCACTCCCTGCAGTATCAGTATCGTGATCGCCGCAACAAGAAGCGCGAGATCCGTTCTCTCTGGATCACCCGTATCAACGCTGCCGCTCGCCTGAACGACATTTCTTATTCTCAGTTCATGCACGGCCTGAAGGTTGCTGGCATTGAGCTCGACCGCAAGGTCCTGGCTCAGATGGCTTACGAGGACATCGAGTCCTTCAACGAGCTGGCCACCATTGCCAAGAAGGCTCTCGAGGCCTAATAGATTCTCTTGAATCGCTAGGGGAGTGTCGCGTTGTGCGCGGCGCTCCCTCTATTTATCTGAAGCGCGGTTTACATTGCTAAAAGCGCGGGTAGATAGACACCTACAGGTGACCGATCTCTATATATTCCTGAACCAAAGGGTCATCATCTGATACGTGCGGAAGATTCGCACCAGTCTTTCTATTAGCTATAGAAGGCGATATATTGTGTAGGACTTGTGAAGAGTGGAATTGACGTTCCACAGGCCCCTCCGGTCTGGCAATATATCTCCTTGCCGCGCGGCCCGGTCGGACCGGATG